>CAWVXU010000009.1:0-49988 GCA_963934255.1 uncultured Fibrobacterales bacterium | reverse complement strand
GTTTAACGGAGTCGCTCGTCGTTGGTGAGGGCAATTATAACTCTTTGAGATTAACGGTCAACTGTTTTTGTTTAAAAAAGTTTATTTTCTTTAAAAAAGATTTAGATTGACCAAATGATTGACGATTTCCAAAATATATTAAAACAATTACCTGTTAATGCGCATTGTTCGCCAATGGTTGGCCTCCCAGGTATAAATTCATTTATTGATTCAAGCATACTTACTACAATGCAAAAAAAATCATTAGAACATTGGATTAAATTACAGCCCAAGCTTATAAAGAAATTCGGAACATCTAACATACTGTGTGACCAATTTGGATATGAACAGTCATCTAGTTTGGCGGTTTCTAAGTATAAAGCCTCCCTCATACAATCAGGGTCTGTTCTAGATTTATGCTGCGGAATTGGAGCAGACTCTATTTCATTATCCGATAAAGTAAATGTGTTAGGGGTCGATTTATCTGCTGAAAGACTAAAGTGTTTTGACTATAATCACACTCAGTTTCGCCCCAATGGCCAACACGAAATAGCTCTTCATGATGTCATTAGTTTCAACCAATCTTCTGATTGTTTTCTGATTGATCCGGACCGAAGACCTAAAAACAAACAAAAATCATGGGGTTTAGATCAATTAAGTCCAAACCTAGACGAATTAAAAAGAATTGTTAGCAGGTTACATAGTGGGCTAATAAAGCTCAGCCCAGCATCTGATGTTTCAAGATTCAGCAGTTTATTCGACTTTTCGAGTTGTTATATAGGTGATAAAGGTCAATCCAAAGAACTTCTTTTAAAAACCGGGAAATTTCAAAACAACTTCAAAGAAACCGTATTTCTACCAACAAATGAAATATTAGAACATACAATTAATGATGAAATCAATGCAAGAGCTAGCCTAATAAGTCAATCCAGCCCCAAGAGCTACATTCATGAACCTATTAAACCTAGTCTATCCTCTGGGTTATATTGGGTAGAAGCAGCTACCCTTGGGCTTCTTCAGCTCAATTTTGAAATACCCTACTTTGTATCTGAAAACCCAATCAATAGCTCTTTTTGGAGCTCATTTAAGGTGATTGATGAGGTTCCATTTCGGGAGAAAAAGATTAAAAGCTTCCTTAAATGTCAAGATTTTGATGAGTTAGAAGTGAAAAAAAGAGGGTTAGATATTGACCCTCTAGAATTACAACGTACTTGGAAGAGAATGATGCCAAACAACCATTCCAATAAAATTCTTACCGCATTTCTATTGCCCGACTCTAGAAATAAATCAAAACCACGTATTATTTTTGCACAACGTGTAAATAGTGTTTGATTGATACACATTTCTAGGATATACTATCGCTATAGGGAAAAAATTATGATCAACATTCTTGTAGTTGAAGACTCAAAATTCATTTTAAAACGCATGGTCGCTACTTTAACTAAAGCAGGCTTTAGTGTGGAAGGAGCTTCTAATGGTAAAGAAGCTTTGGAAAAAATAAGCACGCACGATCCAGTATTAATTTTTGTGGACTTAATCATGCCTGTGATGGATGGGTATGCCTTGATAAGAAGTCTAGCAAAATCACACCCCGATGTTAAAATTATAGTTGTATCAGCTACCCCCAAAAAGGATGCTTGGAAAGAATTACAAAGACTAGGTGCTGATGCATACATTCAAAAGCCAAGCCTAGATAAAGAGTTGATTGATATTGCAAATGAGTATTTAACAATCAAAGATGATCAAAATATAAACACAACTGAAGTTATACCTGGACCAGATTTTCAGGCCTATGAAACACATGTTAAAGCATGCTATGTTTGTGGATACGACAAAGTAAAAATTTATAAGCCTAAAAAGGATAGTACCATCGAAAATTGGGACCATGGACTTTTTCCCACATTTAAAGCAAATGGTCGATTTCAAGAATGGGATTTCTTAAGAAGTTATATAACAGTTTGTCCTAGTTGTTTTTTTGCATCAGGTGATTCAAATGATTTTGCAATTAAAGGCTTAGAACAAGCTTTCCCATATAAACCTGATGCTAAAAAAATTCTGGCAATGGGAATGGCATCTAGGAAGAAGCTTATTGGTGCAGATACTGAACTACACGAGGACAATAGATTCGAGAGAGCCAATCGTTCATTTGAACAAGTAATTGAATCTCTTCGTTTAGCAGAAAAATGCGCCAACGGTCTAGTACTTGGTGATAAAAAAACGGCCTACTCCGACATTGGATATTATTGTATTCTTCAGGCAATGATGTCCAAAAAAACGAAACAAGATAAACTCCGTGAAGCACTTAATAGCTATACCCACCAATTAAAAATTGACATAACTAACAGAGAAGTAATTGTTCGTGCTTATTACTTTAAAATCTCACTTCATATCGCTTTAGGTGAATCAATTGCAGCAAATGAAGAAAAGGAAAAGTTAGAACACTACTACTTAGACAATCCAACCAAACAACCGAGTGCTAAAGAATTACGCTGGAACCAACGCTTACTTTTTGTTTGGAAAAATGGCTTTGATATAAACCACACGCGTGAATTGATTTGATGCACTTCAGCCGATGACTTAGATTAATTAATTAAAATGAATTGAATGACCATTTCACAATGTGATGTCTGCGGATAAAAGTCAAATGCTTGTGAAGCTTTCACTTGATAGATACCTGCATCCATAACGCGTTTAGTGTCTCGCGCTAGGGTTACTGGATTACAACTCACATAAATCCAACTCTCGGGTTTCCAACTTTGAATCTGAGCCAAGACTTTAGCATCAAGGCCCTCACGTGGGGGGTCAACTATAAGAAAATCAACATTATGGCTTTGTTTGAGCTGAGACCATTCTGTCACATCGCCTGTGTAAAACTCTGTCTTGTCTGTCACATTTTCTTTCGCAAGCTCTAAACAACCCTTATTTCTCTCAACAGCGATGACTTTATCAAATTTTTCTTCTAAAAAGACTGCGAAAAAACCTACTCCCGAGAACAAATCCAGGGCTAAACCTCCGTTGGGAGTTCTAGCTAAAATCCAATCTAAGAATATTGGCAAAATTTCTAAGTTGGATTGAAAAAAAACATCTGTTGTTGCTTTTAGCGTCTTACCTTGCACAACAATTTCAATAGGAGTCTTTGACTTGGCAACTATTTGCTTGCCATTACTCTGAATAGATACTTCAACGTCATCTGGATTTAAGTTTCTTCGAGCTTTCAAAACTCGCGAGACTTCATTACTCAAGACTGGACAAGTATCCAAATTGACTATTTTAGAGCCTTTTCTTTCTTTAAAACCTAATATGTTTTTAGAAGCTAATTGTGACAATCGCGCTCTAGTTCTATAGCCCCATGATTTAGGGCTTGGAGCTACCTTAAACTCTTCACCTAATGTTAACTTTGCCAAGCGACTAAATGAATCTTTGATCATTTGTTTCTTTAACACTAATTGGTTTTCATAGTGAGTGAATTGAAAATCACAGCCACCACAATTACCATAAGCAAGACAACGAGGCTTAACCCTATCCTTTGAGGCCACTAGTACTTCTATACTATAACCTTCGCAAAAATCTTTTTTGTCTTTGATTAATTGAACTCTGTGCTTTTCTCCCGCAAGTGCGTCACTCACAAAGACAACCTTCTGATCCAAGTAGCCCATACCTTTTCCGCCTGGAACTATTTTTTCAATGAAAACCTCAACGATGTCTAAATTTTTTTGAACTCTTCTACGGTATTTCACTGTTTTAACTTTCGCTTTCGATTTTCAAGATCTAAACTCGGAACACAACTAATTAGTTTTTTGGTATAGTCACTTTTAGTGTTTTTAAAAATTTCTTCAGGAGTTCCAAATTCTTCCATTTGACCTTGGTACATCACCCCAATATAATCACTGATGTTCTTTACAACCGCTAAGTCATGGCCAATGAATAACAGGGTTAAATTTTTTTCTTTCTGAATATTTTGCATGAGATAAAGAATTTCAGCTTGGATTGAAACATCTAAAGCCGAAACGATTTCATCACAAACAATAAACTCCGGCTCTACCGCCAATGTCCTGGCAATATTGATTCTTTGTCTTTGGCCGCCAGAAAACTCATGTGGAAACCGTTTCATCATATCAGGATCTAGGTGCACCTGTTCCAAAAGCTCTACCACTCGGTCCTTGGCTGATTTATATGTACAAATGTTGTGGAAAATCATCGGACGGGATAATATTTCGAAAATCGTACATCGAGGATTTAATGATGAGTGAGAGTCCTGATATATCATTTGAAAAAGACGTCTTTGTCCTAGTGGTATCTTATAACCTGAGGCCATTACATCAGCACCATCCCATATTATTTGACCGGATGTCTTTGGAATCAACCCAAGTATGGCATTTCCAATTGTTGATTTACCACTGCCGGACTCACCCACTAAAGAATAAATGCTTCCTTTGGGTACAGAAAAACTCACTCCATCGACTGCTTTTACAAAACTTGTAGCCTTGCCCCAAAAGCCACTTCGCACTGGGAAGTGTACTTTTAAATCTTTTACTTCAATTTTATTCATATTAAAACCTCGGTATTGCCGACAATAGTTTTTTACCATAATCAGACTGAGGCTTTTGAATCACCAATTCTACATCACCCGTTTCAACAATTTCACCATTTTGCATTATAGCTAGACGATCACAATACTGAGCCACCAATGCTAAATTATGAGTAATAAAAAGAATACTCATATTAAATTCTTTTTGAAGCTCTAATAACAAATCCATAATTTGAGCTTGGATGGTTACATCTAAGGCCGTAGTGGGTTCATCAGCAATAAGCAATTTTGGTTCAAGTAAAAGAGACATCGCAATCATGACACGCTGCTGCATCCCTCCACTGAGCTCATGAGGGAAATTATTTAATATCACATCACTTTCAAGTCCCACTCGAGTTAAGCACCAAGAAATTCTTTGAAGCGGTTCTTTGTGTAGAGATTCATGTAAATCGAAATACTCTAACATCTGTTTTTTGATAGTCATTAAAGGATTGAGGGCTGAACCAGGTTCTTGAGAAATCATTGATATTTCATTTCCTCGAATATGCTGCCAATCTTTTTCTGAATTCTTTGATAAATCCTTTTCTTCAAAAATAATTTCACCACTTTTTAAAAATCCATTGGGCTCTGGGTAGAGTCCACAACACGCCAATGCACTAATGCTCTTACCGGACCCCGATTCACCAACTAAGGCAAATATTTCGCCGAGCTCTATTTCAAAATTAACATTGTTTGTCAAAGTTTCTGATTGGTTAGTTAAGCCAATTGATAATGATTTTACTTTTAAAAGACTCATTATTTTTTACCTCGAGGGTCAAAAGCTTCTCTCACACCTTCGCCAATAAACGTTGTTAGCAATAGCGTAATTGATAATGCTCCTAGAGTGGAAAGGGTAATCCAAGGAGCGTAAAGATGTTTCCAACCTTGATTTAACAATTCACCCCACGAAGGAGTTGGAGGTTGAAGGCCAAATCCCAAAAAGTCCAATGAGGTTAAAAGAGATATGCCACCAATAAGACTGAAGGGTACAAGGGTAATTAGTGGCGTTAAAGCATTGGGTAATATTTCTCGAAAGAATATATGCCGACTAGATAGACCAAGCGCTTTGGCGGATTTGACGTAAGTTGTTTGTTTTAGTTTAAGAAATTCACCACGCATATAATAGGATAGGCCAATCCATTGGAATAAGCACATAATAAAGACTAATAACCAAAAACCTCTGCCATATATTTCAGCAATCAAAATAATCACATAAAGGAAAGGAAGTTGACTCCAAACCTCTATACCACGTTGCATGAATAAATCTGTCTTGCCACCAATGTACCCTTGAATACCACCTATCACGATTCCAAGTAAGACACCTAAGGTCGTGATAACAAGTGAAAATAACATACATATTCTAAAACCATGTATAAGTCTTGATAACACATCCCGAGCAGCAGAATCAGTGCCTAAATAATGAACGAATGAAGGAGCATGTGGAGGGTTTTCTTCGAGATCTAAATAACTCGTAAGAGGGTCATGTGGAATAATTGGAAGAATCATCCAATTTGAATTATCAGGTATTTCGCCTAAAATTGGTGACGTTGTAATTCTTTTCTTGAGGTCTAGATAATTGGCTTCGGTCTTAAAAGAGCCTCCAAATTCAATATCAGAATAAAAAGATATTATCGGAAAATAGTATTCCCCATCAAACTTCATTAAAATGGGTTTATCGCCAGCCCAAAACTCTGCAAACAGACTGAGAACGAAAGCAAGAGACAACATCCATAGAGAATAGTAAGAACGTTTAATACTTTTGAATCGATACCATCGCTCGCGTGTAATAGATGAAATTTGGATCATAGTTTAATCCTTGGGTCAATCCAAACATAAAGTAAGTCTGAAAACAAACGACCAATTAAACCAAGAATACTTGTCATCAAGATTATTGCCATAACTAAGTTGTAGTCCCTACTCTCCATAGCATTAAAATAAAGAAGACCCATTCCATCAATATCAAAAACCTTTTCAATCAATAAAGCACCAGCAAAGAAAATTCCAAATATTTCAGACAACCGAGTGGCTATTGGAATAAAGGCATTTCTCAAGCTATGCTTAAAAATTGCTCTGATTTTTGAGCTACCTTTCATTTGAGCTGTTCGGACATAGTCTTTTGATATCTCTTCTAACAATGAATTTTTCATAAGTAAAGTGAGAACTGCAAATTCACCTATCATATAACAACTCATGGGCAAAACCATATGGTGTAGAAAATCAAAAAATTGATCTACACGTCCAAGCTCGTCAAAATTATCAGACATCATTCCGCCAAGTGGAAACCAATCCAAGTAATTTCCACCTGCGAAAAAAACAATGAGTAAAATTCCTAAAGCGTAGCCAGGGACCACATACCCAATGAAAATAGTGACCGAGCTCATAATGTCAAAATACGAACCATTTTTGACTGCCTTCCATACCCCAAGTGGAATACAAATAAGATAACTCAATAGTAATGAGGTTAATCCAAAGAAAATTGAAATTGGGAACCGATCTTTAATAACATCCCAAACAGGTTCCTCATAACTATAGCTATGACCTAAATCTAGAGTCAGTATTTTTGATACCCAAATAAAATATCTTTGTACCGGCGGTTTATCATAGCCAAAATACTCACGAATATTTTCAACTTCTTCTTGACTCAATTCTTTTGCCTCACCCCCTTGTTCCGCGGATGCCATTCTTATCTTTGATATGTATTGTTCAACAGGTCCGCCAGGGACCAATTGAGTGATTGTAAAGCAAACAACAGTGATACCAATAATCGTAGGTATCATCAATACAAAGCGTCTGAGTAGATATATAAGCATTTGGGTTTTATTGTTTCCAATAAGTATGAGAAGGGAAAGCTTCGAGTTTCTTATTCTCCTTTTTGGCTTTTTTCAGCTGTTGTTCTTTGGCTTTGTCTAAATACCAATAGGTCACTACATCATCAGGATTTCCATACATCCCAAGTGGAGCAGTGGGTCTTGAATATTTATTCCAAGACAATAATCTATGGTGATCGTTATTCCATAGAAGGACATTTGGACGTTCCTTAAATAGGATTTCATCCATTTCGATTAAATAAGTATTTCTTTTGGAAAGGTCAAATTCAACTTTTTGAATTTCAATCAAAGAATCAACTTGAGTGTTTTGAAAACCAGGAAGGTTCAGGGTCGCTTTTTCATTTGCAGTTTTAGAGCTCCATGTAGGTTCAGGATCTCTTAATCTTCCAGCACCCCAAGCACGCCAATACATGTCAAAGTTCAGGTTATCTAGGTTTTTTAATATTGTGGGATTATTGAGCTTTTCTATTTTAGGAATAATCCCTACCGATTTAAGTGAACTTGCATATATCTCTAGGTGCCTTGTGTCAGCCATAGAAGTCATGAATTTAATTACCAAATTTTTTGAATTCTTTTTGAGTTTTCCTTTGCTATCTACAAGCCAACCTGCTTCTTTTAATAGAGCTCTAGCTTTATCGGTATCATATTGATCCATAGGAATATTTGGATTTTGATTCTTCTCATACAAATCAGGGAAATAACTATTGAGCATAAAGTATTGGTTATACATTAGCTTATCATTAATAGTCTTCCGGTCAAGTAAAAGAGTTAACGCTTCTCTGACTTTGGGGTCACTATAAGGTGCTTTACGTAAATTCATCGCAAAACCTTGGCCACCAATAGGTCGTTTATTATAAATCCGTTCTCTATTCACCCATCCCATCTCGACTGCATCAAAATTTGTCTGTTTCATCCATATTGAAGCGGTGTATATTGGGTAGACATCAAGGTCTCCTTTTTTGAAAGCCTCTAATGTTTTAACTCGGTCTTCCATATATTTATAACGCAGCTTATTAAAGTTAAACTTACCATAATTATAAGCCAAGCTATCTCCCCACCAATCTAATCGACGCGTTAACTCCACTGAGCGATTCTTCTTCAATTTTGAAATAATATAGGGTCCACTTACAACGGGGAACTCAAAATTTTGCTTATTAAAATCAACATCACCCCAAATGTGTTTTGGGAATGCTGACGAACCAGCTGCCGTCCAGAAGTTTTTCCAATGAACTTTGTTTGAAAAGAACTCAATAGTTAAAGAGTCAATTATTTTGGGTCGTTTAAACCTTGAAAGTGAAACCCGATGAGCTGTAGTTAGGTTTTTTTTATTCATAATAACGTCGTAATAAAACTGAATATCCTCAGCTAAGATTTGTTTACCATCACTCCATCTTGCTAAAGGATTTAATTTAAACGTAAAGGTTTTTCCATCCTCTGAAATCACCCAAGACTTAGCCAGAACACCAACAGGCTTATCTTCTGAACTATGAAGACTCACTAACTCTTCAAACATAAGGCTGCTCACAGTTGCTGCGCTTGATGAAGGTTCTAACCAAAAATTAAGAGACTTGGGCGAAGGTCCACCCCATAAGTTTAATTTGCCTCCAAATGTTGCAGTGCTATCTGCCAGAGGGTCAACAGTCCCCATTCGATCTTTTAGTGGCACCAATATTTTTTTAACGTTGATACTCGTAGCATTATCTTTAGGAGTTGGCTCGTTACAAGCACTTAACATAAGTAACATTAATAAGCTTAAATAATATTTCATTTTAATCCTTCTGAAAATAATTCGTGTTTTATTTTCAATTTTTCCGTCAATACAATTTCTTCATCTAAATACGTTGCATTCTCATCTAAACCAAACAACTTGAGAAATCCTTGGTTGAGAATATTCTGTAATTCCTCAGAATAAATATCAATTCCAAATTCTTGAAACGAACATGAATTGTTTTTCAAATTAGCTTGGTACTCACTAACAGACTCTTCTCCTAGTTTTAGTAATTTTGCAATCTCCAAATGTTCTGGTCCCACTAATATTGAGCCATGTTGCAAAAAGGCACTTCTAGTTCTTCGCTGTGCAGATCCCACAAGTTTTTTCCCGGAAAATACTATCTCAGATTTGGCTGTACTTGCAAAACAAGCTGGAGCCACTTCACTTCTAGGAGTTTTAACAACAAGCTCACCTTTTTCAAGTGTTAATTCGTCACTTAAACTACTCATTGATTGAACCAACCAACTTGATATTTCAGTATAAGTCTCTTGGAGTTTAGTTGACCAAGCTGCAACATCATTTTTAGCCATGACGCTATAAGTCACCTCATTCGAATGAAGAACTGCTCGTCCTCCAGTATAGCGCTTAACTATATCAATATTTTGGGATCGAACTGAACTGAGGTTTAACTCCTTCTCTATTTCTTGGTGCTTCCCCAATGAAATACAGCTCGGTTTCCAACGGTATAACCTAATTGTCGGAGGGGAAATACCTTCTTCGACCATCTTAAAAATAGCTTCATCGCGGGCCATATTTTCAGCACCACTCAGTGGTGTTTTATCTGAAATCACTCTCCACATCATCACTCTTCAACCTTAAATTCTTTATTTTCCATAATTTGAAAATAAGCATTTAATGCAATTTTCTTTTGAACGGACTTTTTTGACAAACCACTTCCCACTGCTAAAACTTTATTTCCAATTTGTACTTGAAAGGTAAATTCTTTTTCGTGTTCTAAACCAGTTTCATTTATCTGAATGTATTCAGGTATAGGCCATTTATTCTTTTGACATAACTCCATTAAAAGACTTTTTCCATTCAGTAACAAGGGATTCGCTAAATTTTCATCAATATTAGGAAAGTGAAATCTTTCAAATATTTTTTCACAAGCTTGAAGTCCTTGGGTGATAAAAATCGCACCGATAAATGCCTCAAAGGCATCTTCAGAAACATTACTACGCTCTCTCGCTCCACTTTGCTCTTCGCTCTCACTCATAATAATATGAGGCACAAGATTCATTTTATGGGCAGATTGACTAAAGACTTCTTCACTAACGAGAATTGACTTAGCTTGGCTTAACTCACCTTCATCCCATTTAGGGTAAAGCTTATAGAGCTTCGCGCCCACAATCATATTTGCAACTCCGTCACCAATAAATTCTAACCGTTCATTATCTTCTACAGCTTCTGATGCATCACCAAATATAAAAGACCGATGGGTTAATGCCTGAAGATAAATAACTTCACTCAATTCCATTTCTAGGTCATTGGAAAGGCTCTTTAGTCTAGATTTAATTTCTTGTGAATTAAAAATCTCTGTTAGTTTATGTCTCATATTGTTCTATTCAAAATGGTTCGAGTAAGACTAGGGGTATTTAGTGGATTTATAAATAAAGTTTAGATACTGAAAATACATATTTGGATAAAATAAAAGGCAATTGGTAAACCAATTGCCTTAAATATTTACATACAATAAATTTTGTAATGAGCGATTACTTCTTAGAAGCAACATACTCCATTACAGCAGATACCGTGTTTAGGGTCTGAGCGTCTTCGTCAGGAATCTCAAGGTCGAACTCATCTTCAAGTGCCATTACTAGCTCAACTTGATCAAGAGAGTCAGCGCCTAGATCATCTACGAATGCTGCTTCAGGTTTTACTTGTTCTTCTTTTACACCAAGCTTCTCTACGATAACTGCTGTTACTTTTGCTGTTAAATCATCAGACATTGTAATAATTCCTCTTTATAATATTAAACAAAATATAAATAAATAAACTTAAGTTGGGTAGTATTATGCGTTCATTCCGCCATCTACACTTAAAACTTGTCCTGTAATATAACTAGCATCCTCAGAAGCTAAAAATACTGCTGCATTTGCGATATCTTCAGGTTTTCCCATACATGACATTGGGATGTGAGCAAGGATTGCTTTTTTAGCATCATCACCCATAGCTTCAGTCATATCAGTTTGAATAAAACCTGGAGCGATTGCATTTACAGTGATGCCTTTTGCGGCAAATTCCTTAGCCATTGACTTAGTTATCCCAATAATACCAGCCTTAGACGCAGCATAATTAGCTTGACCCGCTTGAGCCACAATGCCATTAATCGATGACATGTTAATAATCCGACCTGATTTTTGTTTAAGCATTTGACGAGCAACTGCTTTACACATGTTAAATACTGACTTCAAGTTAACATCAATAACTGAATCCCAATCTTCTTCTTTCATACGCATTAACAAGGTGTCTTTAGTAATACCTGCATTATTTACAACAACATCAATTTGTCCAAAATCTTCCTGAACTTGCTTGATAAAATCGGCTACGGCTTGGGTATTTGCCACATTTACTGCGTAACCTTTCGCTTCTGTGTTGAATTTAGCAGCTACTTCGGTTGCAACAGGCTCTACTCCTTCAAGTCGAGTTGCAACTATCGCAACACGGTAGCCTTTTGATGCAAATTTATCAACTATAGACCTTCCGATACCACGTGAACCACCTGTAATAATTACCACTTTTTTTGTCATAATGATTTCCTATAAATTTGATCAACTCATGTGATCTGAACATAAAATAATTTGTTGTGAATTAAAGCAAAAGACCTTTTACTTTTTCTATAGAAGCAGGGTCTTCGGCAGGAATGACTTTTACTGCACGGGAAATCTTCCGCATTAAGCCCATCAATACTTTACCTGAACCGACTTCAACACCAGCTGTAACATCCTGTAAAACCGCATATTCCATTGATTTGGTCCAAAGTACAGAAGATGTCAGTTGATCTACCAAGAAGCCTTGAATATCGGTGGCTTGAGTTACTGCTGATGCATTTACATTGGCTATAAGCGGAATATTTAAATCATTAAATTTTGTATTTGATATCCCAGCTTTAAGGCCTTCAACTGCAAAGTTCATCAATGGAGAGTGAAACGCTCCTGAAACAGGTAATTGAACGACTCTTTTGCCCTCTGCTGCAATTAATTCGCTGGCTTTAGCGACCGCTGCCTCGGCTCCTGAGATGACTATTTGACCCGGGCAATTATAGTTTGCTGCAACAACAGGCCCTGCGTCTTGTGATTTTTCCAAAAATGGTATAAGATCTTCATCTGCAAGCCCAAGTATTGCAGCCATTGCTCCAGGTGCTTTGGCTCCAGCTGAAGCCATTAGTTCACCACGTAACCTGACTAGTTTCAAACCGTCCTCGAAAGACAGTCCGCCTGCCGCACAAATTGCTGAATACTCACCCAGAGAGTGGCCTGCAACAAAATCAAATACAATTCCTTCAGATTTCAGAAATTCATTGACCATCATTGAACAAACAAATAACGCTGGTTGGGTGTTTTGCGTTGCTTTCAGATCTGATTCAGGGCCTTCAAACATCATCGTTGAAAGTGAAATTCCTAGAATCTCATCTGCTTGATTTAAAAGTGCCTGAGCCGGAGAGAAATTTTTTGCTAGAGTTTGTCCCATACCAAGAGCTTGAGAGCCTTGGCCAGGAAATAATCCGATAATTTTTGACATAATAAAACCGTGGGTTAAGATTGGTTACCAACGAATAATATTGCAACCCCAAGTCATACCACCACCTATACCCACAGTCGCAACGAGATCACCTTTTTTCAGACGACCCTCTTGAAGTGCTTCAGAGATTGCAAGTGGAATAGACGCTGAACTCGTGTTACCATATTTGTGGACATTTGTAAATACTTGATCTTCGCTCAAGCCAAGCTTTTTGGCTGTAGCATCTAGTATTCGAATATTAGCCTGATGAGGCAATAAAAGATCTAAGTCACTTGGTTTAAAACCAAGTTTGGCGAGAGATTCTTCAACAATTGAAGCCATCTCTACTACGGCAATTTTAAAAACTTGACGACCATCCATTTCAATGAATGAATCACCGCTGCCGAGATTATTAAGGTTTAGGATATCTTGTGCTTTACCACGACTCCTAAGAGTAGATGTGAGAACACCTCGAACAAGACCGTCTTCAGTTTGTTCATCACTTGAGCTAAGTAGAGTCGCAGAGCCTGCATCACCAAATAATACACAGGTATTACGATCTGACCAATCAACTACTCGTGATGAAAGCTCAGCGCCAATCACTATAATGTTTTTGGCTTGACCTGATTCTATCATAAGAGATGCAATATTTACTGCATATGGATACAAAGCACAAGCTGCAGTTATATCAAAGGCGAAAGCGTTATCACAATCAAGTGCGGCCTGAACAACGCAAGCTGTTGCAGGAAATACTTTATCAGGGTACATAGAACCCATAATGATTCCGTCAATTTCAGATGGAGATACTCCAGTTTGATCAAGAAGCTTTTTAGCTGCGGAAATAGCGATATCAGAAGTTTTTAACTCTTGATCTTCACGATCAAAGATGTATCTCTGCTCAATACCAGTGCGAGTGCGAATCCACTCATCATTGGTATCTACAAATTTTTCTAAATCACTATTAAGAGTCGGAAACTCTGGTAGATGAATACCTACTCCACTTATAACCGCTTTCATGCATTATCTTTGGTCAAAGTAGCGGCAATATTTTCAGAAACTTTTGCCTCTGCAAAGTCAGCAGCCGTTTTGATTGCAACTTTAATTGCTTCAGAATTGGAGCTTCCGTGTGAAATAATACCCGTGCCATTAAGCCCTAGTAACATAGCACCACCATGATTTTCATAATTCCATTCAGTAGAAAATCTGTGCCCTTCGGGTGTATCAATATCACCAAAAAGTTCTTTATGCAAGGCGTAAAAACCTTCCATCATTTTAAGTGCAACATTACCAACAGCGCCAGATGTTACAATCACATCTGCCTCACCTTGAATAATACCACGACCTTCAATATTACCTATAAAGTTTAATTCGGACTCTTTCAATAGTTTGTAAGTTTCTTGGAGAACTTCAGTCCCCTTTTTCGCTTCTTCACCAATGTTTAAAAGACCAATTGTGGGGTTTTCTCTATGTAAAACTTGTTCGGCAAACACTTTTCCGCAGATGGCAAAATCAAACAAAGTTTGAGGTTTTTCATCAACATTAGCGCCGCAATCAAGCATGATATATCGCTTGGTTGCTGAGGGGGCAAGTACAGCAATTGCAGGTCTTGAGACACCAGGGATACGCCCCAATGTCATTAGACATGTTGCCATCATTGCACCTGAATTACCAGCACTAACACTCGCTTGAGCAACGCCTTGTTTTTGAAGCGTAACACATTTTACTAAGCCAGAGTTTGGTTTAGTTTTTAAAATGGATGCTGGAGATTCATCCATACCAACAATTTCTGGAGCGTTGACTATCTCTATAGAATCACCGACATAATCTAAACTATCTAACTCAGCTTGGATGAGATCTACAGGTCCAGTTAAAATGACACCAAATTGGCCGTCAAATTCTCTAGCTGCACGAACGGCCCCTTCGACTACGGCCGAAGGAGCGTGATCTCCACCCATTGCATCTACTGCAACTTTAATCATCTATCCGCCTTTGTTTTACAAATCAAAAGAATAACTAGTTAATTTAAACTAGTAATCTTTTGGACGCATCACTTCAACACCTTTATAGTAGCCGCAATTGTTGCAAACTCTATGAGGTTGTTTGGTTGTTCCACAATGTGAACAAGTTGCAAGTGCTGGAACTTTAGCTACCCAATGCGTGCGACGCTTGTCTCTACGAGCGGTAGAGGTTTTTCTCTTTGGTACTGCCACTTCGTACTCCTTTTTTAGCCAATTAGGCCTTTTTTAAGCCTATGTAACAAGGCTCATTCATTTAGAAAACACTATTTGTTTTCTTTAAGTTTTTTTAATGCTGCCCATCTCGGATCAATGCCTGACTCATCTTCTTCTTCTTCAATATAATCTCCACTGGTGTCTTTGTCACCTATAGGAACCATTGGCTCATGAAGTAAGATTTCTTGCCTTACAATCTCTGAAATGTCAAAATTACTAGCGTTTGGATTGACTAGAATCTTATAAACTTCGTCCTCTTCATCACATACTTCCCAGTCTCTCATTGTTTTTTTCAATTCAATGATGATTTCAAAGGCCAAATCAACTTTGTTTTCGTACTCGCTTAGAGTTCGAGAACATTCAAGTACTTGTGTCGTTTTCACGCGACATTTCAATAAGTACTCTGAGGCCGATGTTTGCTGGCAATCAAAATACACTGATAAAGGTTCAGCAAACTTTATGTCTGTAACTGAATCCAATTCATCAGCACCGCAATTTAGCTCAAAAGCTTTCGTGCGCTGGGTTATATTTCTAACGTCAATTTTCAAAGCAAGGACAAATATAGGTGAGAGGTGCTCTCATGTCAATAAAAGAAGACAACTTATCAATCTTGTGGAAACAATTTACTGAATTTTGAGCCTATAATGACTATAATTTTAACTACACATTTAGGAATTTGAGTATTAATTGACGTATTACATTGTAGACACAATTTTCTGTTTGATTTATGGAATCATTGATTTTAAGATTTTTTCTGGTCTAAATTCTCTTAAAAATGGACAAGCGACCCATACTGAAGGGGTTTCTATTCTCCTTGCGGCTAAAGATGAAGCTCACCAAATTGCTCAATGCATTGACTCACTCATCAATCAAAATTATTCATCATTTGAAATATTGATTGCAAATGATCGTTCGACCGATAATACTTTGAGTATTTTAGAAGAATACTCCATCCGTTTTCCCGACAAAATAAAATATCTAAACATCCAAGATGATGACAATCTTTTGGGTTGGAGCCCCAAGAAGTTCGCTATTAATGAGCTTATTTCCATAGCTCAGTATGATTACATTTTATTAACCGACGCAGATTGTATCGCACCACCCACTTGGACAAAGGCTATGATGGCCGAATTCGAGGACGGAATTGAGTTTGTGGTCGGTCACTCTATCTATCACAAGGTAAGTGGGATGAATCAAACCTTCTATGGCATACAAGCTTTAGACTTTATATCACACATGATTGTTGCTTGTGGTGCGATTGTGAAAAAATTCCCAATTACTTCCACAGGTACCTCTCTTGCTTATAAGAAAAGTTGGTTTAAGAGCGTAGCTGGTTTTGAAGGGGTTTCAGATGTTCCTAGCGGGGATGACGATTTACTTTTACATAAAATATCTAATGAAAACCCCAGAGCCATTCGCTTCTGTGCCAATGTTGAAGCAGCGGTCATTACTTATCCTGCATCAACCCCTAAGGCACTTTGGGAGCAAAGAAAACGCTGGGCCTCAAAAACCATCTTGTATACACCCCGTGTAGTTAGTTTGCTGCTCTTTGTTTTCATATTTTACAGCTATATCTTTTTGGGCCTCATATTTAGCCTTTTAACTTTAAATCCTTTATTATTCTCAAGCTTTACAGTTATGTGGCTTCTTAAAACACTTGCGGACTTTATTGTCATGAAAAAAGGGACTAAAACATTTCATCATCCTGAATTTATCACTTATTTTACAATCACTTCAATTTTGCACATCCCTATGATTTTCTTTTCTGTAATATTTGGAATATTTTCAAAATTTGAATGGAAAAAATAATTTTGCTATTGATAAAGTATTTTGACTCTTAGCTGACAAAAGGTGCTATAATCACTCTATGTATTTCGTCTCTATTAAAAAGAAACTACTTAATAACACCTTGCTTTTATTAGTGGGTGCTTTTTGTCTAATACTCGCCCTTGTTATTGGTCTGAATCTTTATCAATCTCAACAAAATTTAGTATTCAGTCAAAATAAATTGCAAAAACATTTAGAAGACAAAGGCAAGCTTCTAATTATAGCCAATAGATACGCATTGCATCCCATGATCCAAGATAACGAAATAATGAATGTTCGTGAATTTATCGACAGCACTGTTCTTCTAGATGATGAAATTGTTTACGGTGCTTTCATGAATACTAGAGGTAAAATGTGGGCAATATCCGACAAAGACTCTATTTATAGGCAACTTACACCCAAACATAAGTCAAGTCATGAATTTATTTCTAGCGACAAAATCACTGAACTAACTGTTAATAACGATCATGAAATTTTGGAATTTGCGACTGTTTTATATGATGGAAATGAAAAGCTGGGAGTAACATTTTTTGGTTACTCTAAAAAAAAGCTGAAGAATGAAACTTTTAACCTGCAGAAACGAGCAAAAAAATCTGCACTCATCAGTATCGCTATTATTCTAATTATTGTTTTCGGCACTTTACTACTCACCTACTCTATCACAATTAAACAAGCTGAAACGATTACCCAACCTATAGCTTCCCTTGCCAAATCAGCAAAGTCAATAGCCAATGGGGATTATAATTTACAAATCAAAGCTGAATCTAATGATGAAATTGGTGAATTAAGTCGTGACTTTGACTCAATGAGAAAAACAGTCAAGGTTTATACCGAGCAACTTCAATCGATGGTTCAAGAAAAAGTATCACAAGTCAATGATATTTTAGAAAATATCCATGAAGGTATCTGTACAATTACTTTGGAAGGTAATATTCGAGGACAGCATTCCGCTAGTTTTCGACAAATATTGGGAGTTGAGCCGATGGATGTTCAAAACCTAACTACTATACTTAATGTAGATGCGGCCACCAAGGAGCACTTTGACGATTGGTTAGTACTTGTAAGAAAAAGAAATAAAAACATGCGATGGGCCAAAATAATTGAACTTTGTCCCTTACTAGAAATTAAACGACTTAGCGACGGTAAACTTCAATCACTCAAACTCAATTTCCAAAAAATATATAATAAGAATCACAACGTTGACCGACTCATGGTTCAAATTGTGGACAATACTGAATCGATAATTCTGGAAAAAAGAGCGAAAGAGGAGAAGCTTCAGTATGAACATCAACTAAAATTAGTGCTTGGAGTGACAGAAAACTCACCGGAAACAATTGAATTGTTTATTTTAGATTCAACACAACAATTAAATGAAATTCTGAATGTATTCAATCACATCAATGGAAAAGAAGCTGCATGGAAACCAGAGTACATGAATCTATGGAGGGAAAATATCCATACACTTAAAGGTAACGCAGGCTCTCTTGGGTTTGACCGGCTAAGCTCTAGTGCTCATAATTGTGAAACCATCTTACTTAGCCCTGAAATTCTTAGTGGAGCTAACCCAACTCCACCGGAACTAAAAAAAGCCCTAACCGATCTCCTTGATTTTATTGAAGAGATTAACCAAAAAGATAAATTGCTACATGGCTCAAATAGTCAGGACAATTTGCAAATCCCTAAGAGCTCTATGAAGCAGTTAATTCAAAGAATCACACTAGGGGACTTAAGTCAAAAAGAAATAGTTGATAAATTAAACATACTTCATTGGCAATCCTTTGAAGTACTTTCACAAAAATACCGTCGAATTATTGAAAAAGCTACACTTCCTAGTAATGCCAAAATTAAGTTTAATATTGAAAAACCCGATGAACTTTTTCCACGCAATTTATTTGACAGAATAGACTCTGCCCTCATTCATGTTTTTAGGAACACAATAAGTCATGCTTTCAGAGGTAACTACAATGGCTTTCATCCCGAAGTCACTTTTGCTATTAAATCAACTCCAGAAAAGATTGAAATATCTATAGAAGACAATGGATTAGGTATTCATCCCGATAAAATTTTATCACAAGCCAAGGCCTTAAATATAGTTGCTAAAGATGCCCAGCTGACGGAAGATGAAATCATTGATCTTATCTTTCACCCTAACTTTACATCTGCAAATCAAACAACTCTTATTGCAGGTCGCGGTATTGGGATGTCTATGGTCAAGAGAGTTGTAACTGAACTAAATGGACAAGTAAATGTCTATTCAAAACCAAATAATGGGACAAAACTTGTCATCAACCTAAATAACAATAGCTTTGAAATATGAAGGTGATTATACTTTTAGCTTTCCTATCCGTTTATATAAACAGCAGCGAGCTTCTTGTTTTTTCAACTCAATCTACCCCGGCCAAGATTCAGCGGGAGCTAGAAAATAAATTAAGCTCTCAAATAGAAGTTAAATCTTTCGCTAAAATCAGAGACTTACTTAAAAGTGTTCTTAAGGATAGTGTGTTTTTTATTGCACCAGCGTTCTCAATACAAGACATAAAATCTTTAAAACAACTTCTCAATAGTAAAAGCCAAAAGCATCAACAGTATCATTTAGTAACTAATAACCACACACTCAAATTGAAGGATGTTGCAAACTTCACTATTGGGCTTACAAGGTTTTTACCTAAAAGAGCTTTGAAAAAATTTGTTAACTCAATAGACAAACTCGAAACAGTAACTCATTTTAAGTATTCATCCAAAATTGACAACCTTAAAGGGCTTCTTGGCTTAGAAATAGTTGACGCTCTATTGGTTACAGACTCTCAATACGAAGAGCTCAAAATAATTTCCGCACTCCCGTATAATGTTTTACATGTTAGTCCCAAAAAGTACAATTTTAACCTTGGTCTCTATACGTTATCGAGTCAGTATTCAAAAAAGGACCTTAAGGTCCTTTCAAAGACATCTATTGACGCGCTTGGAATTAAGTTTTGGGAGGGGAATCCGTGAAAACCTTAATCATTACAATGATTTTACAACTCACTTTTTTAACAAACCTATACGCCACAAAAATCCTCATTCTTGGACCAAAAGGCGAAAATTTCAACCTAGCAATTCAAGGCCTTACTCATGAATTAAATGAGTTTGAGTTTCAACAAATTTATACTCAAGCAAACACGCCCATTTCAATACTTAAAACAACTATTTTAAATTCTCAGCCTGATGGACTCGTTTTATTAGATAATTCAATTCTTGGGAAAATTGAAGCTCTTTCAAAATCCCAGCCTGTCATCAAAGCACTCCCAAAATTCGCTCTCATGTCTCTTAATCTGAAAAGCTCAATTAAGAACTTGCCAAATTCATATGGAGTTGAATTAGAAGTACCAGCTTATACTCTTTTCACTCAATTTCGTAGAATATCCGATAATTCCTTCAGTAAAGTAGGGGTCTTCTATCAGAAATCACTTCAAGAATATATCAATATTTCAAAAAAACAGCTTGCTAAAGAACTAATTGAACTCGTTGCTATTTGTGTTGATTGCGATGATAAAAGTACTGAACGTGATATCATTAACAAGATGAATAAAGGTGCTAGATCATTTATTTTTAAGGAAAGAATCAACGTCATCTGGATGCTCGCTGACAATGCGACTCTCAACAAAAAAACTCTTAAAGACTTTTGGCTGAAAACAATTAAACCCTCAAAATTTTCAGTAGTCACTCCTTTTGCAGAATATACGAAACCACAAGTTAATTTAGGGCATTTTGCGGCTCAGGTCGACTTCCAAGCGCTCGGATCCCAAACCGGGATGATGATTGAATCGTACTTCGATGGTCAAATGCCTAGAATGAGAACAGAACCACCCTTGGTTGTTAAAACCTATTTAAACCTATTTAAAGCCAAACAAACATCTTTGAAAATAAATAGCCAACAATTACAAAATATTGACCATATTCTAGAATAAATTGAGTTTTCGCCAAACATGAGTTATTTTGCATTGGTACTCAGCTAAACCAAAGCAGGCCATTGAATGTCTACCAGCAAAAACGATAAGACCTTAATAATTGCAGAAAAACCTAGTGTGGCTGCCGATTTGGTAAAAGTTCTCCCAGGTAAATTCAAAAAAGAGCGCACTCATTTTGAAAATGATGAATATATCGTCAGCTTTGCAGTAGGGCACTTGGTGACCATAGCAGAGCCCGGTGAAATGGATGAAAAATTCAAGCCTTGGAAATTAGCTGTTCTACCTATTGTGCCTCAGAAATATTTACTCAAGCCAATTTCAAGTAGTAAGACTCAATTAAATGCTCTTGGGAAATTAATCCGTAAACGTGAAGTTAAAACAATTATTAATGCTTGTGATGCGGGTCGTGAAGGTGAACTAATATTCAAATACATCATGGAATATGTATCTAAGGGCAAAGACATTAAAAAAGATGTTCAACGACTTTGGCTTCAATCAATGACCAAAGATGCTATTAAAAAAGCATTTGAACATCTACGAGATGGTGATGAAATGGCTTTTTTAGGTGATGCTGCTATTTGTCGTTCAGAAGCTGATTGGTTAATTGGTATTAATGGGTCTCGTGGCCTTACAGCCTATAATTCGAGATTTGGCGGATTCTTTTTGACTCCTTGTGGCCGAGTACAAACTCCTACATTATCACTTATTATTAAACGTGAGCAACAGCGTCTTAAATTTATTTCTAAAGATTACTGGACAGTTGACGCAGACTTTAAGAATGGCACTTCAACTTATGAAGGCAAATGGTTTAGAGAAGATTTTGTTAAGGATCCTCTAAAACCTCATTTGACGGCTGATCGTCTTTGGTCTGAAGCCGAAGCCTTAGAAATCACTACGCGCACAAAGGGTAAAGAAGCCACTGTTGAAGAACAGACCAAACCCTCTCAACAGAAGTCGCCTCCACTTTACGACTTAACCTCTCTTCAAAGAGAGGCTAACTCACGCTATGGTTTCAGTGCAAAAATGACATTGAACCTGGCTCAGGCTTTATATGAGAAATTCAAAGTCCTTACATATCCTCGTACCGACTCCAAATGTCTACCAGAAGATTACATCAAAGATACGGCAGCCAATTTTAAGAAATTGAGCTCTGGAATCTTGAGTGAACATCTTCAAAAGGCCCTTGATGAGAAATACATCAAAGCCGACAAAAGAATCTTTAACGACGCGAAAATCTCAGATCACCATGCCATAGTGCCCACAGGTGTCGTCGCTAAGGATTTACCTGAAGCCGAATCAAAACTTTATATGATGATTCTACAGCGTTATATTGCTGTATTTTATCCACCGGCGAAATTCTTCAATACCAGTCGTATCACTCGGATTGGCGAAGATTCCTTTAAAACGGATGGTAAACAGCTTGTTGATGCGGGTTGGAAAATCGTCTATGGGAAAACGGATCAATCCGAAAGTCTTCTACCTAAGATTAATGAGTCAAGTGAGATTATTGGCAAAAATATCGAGGCTCATGCTGATCAAACCAAACCTCCTGCAAGGTTTAATGAGTCAAGCTTACTTTCTGCGATGGAGAGTGCTGGTAAATTAGTTGATGACGAAGAGATAGCCGAAGCCTTAAAAGATCGTGGACTTGGCACCCCAGCCACACGAGCCGCAATTATTGAAAAACTAATCTCAGATAAATACATCATGCGGGAAGGTCGAGAATTAATCCCTACGCGCAAGGCTTTTGATTTACTTAATCTTATTTTTGCTATGAATATTGAATCTTTGAGCTCGGCTGAGCTGACCGGCGAATGGGAGCAAAAACTCGGCCTGATTGAAAAGGGTGAGTTAACACGTGAAAATTTTATGCAAGAAATTGTCGACAGTACTCAAACGATGGTTCAATCAATTCGTGATTTTGATGAAGAAGCCACTAAGACTGTAGCAAAATTCTCTCCTTTCAAAGATACCGTCTTTTACGAATATCTTGACCGATTTGAATCAGAAGACGGAAAGATTAGAATTCGGAAAATCCTAGGCGGTCGTCATATGTCTAACGATGAAATCGTCGAACTATTGACCAAAAGACAACTAGGTCCGATGGATGGATTTATTTCTAAAAAGGGTGCACCTTTTAGTGCTATCATCAAAATCACTGAAGAAAACAAAGTCGAATTTGTTTTTGAAGACAATAATTCTGGTGTCGATGGCCAACCTTTGGATATATCAAAAGAAACACCTATAGGAGTAAGTCCTACTGACGAGAGTCCTGTATATGAGACCCTGACAGGCTTTATCTCAAGATCAGCTTTAGATGGCGAGAAAACAGGTTTAAGACTCAATAAAATCATACTCGGTAAGGAAATTGGTCTTGAAAATGTGAAAAAACTTCTCATTGGAGAAAAATCTGACCTTTTGGTTGGGCTTAGATCAAGCAGAACTAAGCGCCTTTTTGATGCTTGGCTTACACTTTCCAAAGCTGGAAAAATTCAGTTCTCTTTCCCTCCAAGAAAAACAAAGAAAAAGGCTGAGGACTAATCTTGAGCCAAACTCTCTTTGATTTAGATGTTATTCAGCTTGTTCATTTGGTACGAATTCATTCTCGAACTTTAAGGCAAGGAGATACTCCCCTTATTGTTGAAGAGTGTATCAAACAACTTAACCAACAAAATTTGGGCTCGGTAGTCTTAAACGTTGAACCATTTAACCTGAAGAAACTAGGTTTGCAAACTCTATTTATTGAGCTTCAAAATAGAGGTATTAAAAAAATATAAACTTGACTTTTTTTATAAATTCAAGCAGGATTTAGAAAACGGAGGGATAAATGCATATTTTATTAGTTGAAGACAACGCTATGAATCAAAAAATCATGGTGAGAATGCTACAAAAATTTGGATATTCCAGTGAAATTGCAAATAATGGCCAAGAAGCTGTTGAATTATTTTCTCCCTCTGTACATCAGATTGTCCTGATGGATATACAAATGCCGATTATGGATGGAATCACTTCAGCTAAAAAGATACTAGCTCGCCACACTGAGGCTATTATCATCGCCTTGACAGCAAACGTCAATGAAGACAATCAGAAAGATTGTGCCGAGGCAGGGATGAAGAAGTTTATCACTAAGCCGATTGACAAAAACATTTTGCAATCTACTTTGAAAGAATTTCAGAAACTTTTTTAATTGTCTCTTGAATAAAGCCAATGTCGTTCAGGTAATCAACAAACCTTAAAGGTGACATCCCAGATTGTAAGTATCCATTGAGATCGCCAGCTCCACGGAGCTTTAGGTCTAGTTCTGCAATTTCAAATCCATCATCAGTTTCACAAAATTGTTCTAATCTTTCTTTTGCTTCTTCATTTTCGGACATAAGAAAACACCATGATTGCTCTCCGCCCCGCCCCACTCGTCCCCTAAGCTGATGTAGCTGTGATAGGCCAAATTGTTCCGCATTTTCAATGCACATGATGTTAGCTTCAGGTATATTTACACCTACCTCAATGACAGTTGTAGCAACCAACAACTGAACTTCGCCATTTCTAAATTCGGATAGTCGATTCAATTTGTCTTCATCTCCAAGTTTACCGTGAAGAGTCTTAACTTCATGGCCAGAGAAGTATTGCTTAAGTTCTTTGCCGCGTGATTCTACTGATGCAAGCTCATCACTTTCAATCCTAGGCATTACCCAATATACACGACCATCTTTCTGAAGATATTTTTTAAGATAATCTAACATCCCGGCTCTTTTTAATTCAGGAACGATATGCGTCTTGGTGACCAAGCGACCCGGAGGCTTACCCTTCATAGTAAGGACATCAAGATCGCCATAAACCGTTTGAAGCAAGCTTCTTGGTATAGGTGTAGCTGTCATCATTAATAAATCGGGGTTGTCACCCTTGGCTAAAAGTGATTCTCGTTGATTCACTCCAAAGCGATGTTGCTCATCGATAATCACATAACGCAAATGATGAAACTCAACTGAAGCTTGGAAAAGAGCATGAGTTCCTACTATAATTTTTGTTTCACCTAATTTTAAACGAATGAGGACTTCTTCTCTGGATTGGCCTTTAACTGAACCACTTAGGTAATCCACACAGAGATCTTGTGATAGTTCAATTAAGTCTTGGTGGAGTTGTCGAGCAAGTACCTCAGTAGGAGCCATAATGGCGACCTGGCTGCCGGCAAATTGACTCACCGCTAGAGCGCTTAAATTAGCAATGACCGTCTTACCAGCTCCCACGTCAGCTTGTAATATAGCTGAAAATTGGCCATCTTTTGATAAACCATCAAACAACGAATTGAGGGTGATATTTTGAGCATTGGTTAATTCAAAAGGTAACTTTGAAATGACACCAACGATGGAAGTCAAAGAAACAGGGTTGGACTCGCCTACTAAACGTCTTTGACCTTGACGATGAATCCACTCTTTGACAACGGGAATAAGTTCCATGTATTTAAGGTTTCTTAAGCCTTGAGCAACATCAGTGGGAGTTTTGGGCTGGTGAACTTTTTTGAGTGACTCACCTACCTCAATCAAATTAAAATGAGACTTCTCAATCTGACTTAAAGGGTCGGAATGAACATAGGAGTTTGTTTTTAAAATAAAAGTTACCCATGAGGTCCAAAGATTTTGACTTACTCCTGCGTCCTTGACGCGTTCTGGTATTGAATAAACCGGAAGATATTCACCTTTATAATTATGAATGGATTTAAGACTTAATTCAGGATGTACCATTTGATATCCACGAGACAATTGAATTTGACCAATAGCTGTGACTGTTTTACCTTCTGTGTATTTTTTGGCCATAAAGCCGCCCATTTTACCAAAGAACACTAGTTGGATACTTGGACCATTTTCAACATCAAGTTCAATGAGTAGGCGCTCTTTCGGATAGGAATGAGATTCAACGTGTGAAATAGTCCCGCCACATATGACAAGACCGCCATCTTCCCATTTTCCAAAGGGAGTAACAAACCGACGATCTTCATACTTTCGTGGAATTTTAGAAATTAAATCTTGGGTGTTTTGAAACTGACAAGATTTTAAAGCATCTATTCTTTTGGGGCCACATTTGGGTAATAGGCTCAGATCAATCATTCGACCTCAATTGATTTAAAAGCAATAGTTGCACTGCGTCCAATACTGATTCGTAAAAGTTTTCTTGAAATAGTTAACCATAAGGGTGAAAGTATCAAGGATACCACAATCGCTGAAATTGTGAGTAGATACATATCTTGAGAAATGATGTCAGTTTTTAGAGCATTAGCAGCGAATAAAAATGCAAATTCACCAATTTGAGCCAATAAACATCCACTCACTAATGCTGTAATTCTATCAACACCCATCAAAACTAAAACTCCACCCATCAAAGCAGTGTTTATAACTAACACGATGACACTCATCGATAGAACCATTACCCAGTTTTCTAAAATAAAATTAAGGTCAAATATTAAGCCAACCGACACAAAGAAAAACGCTACAAACAAAACTTTAAATGACTTTAAATGAGCGATAAATTGATCACCGTCATCAATTGAACCGACTAAAAGTCCTGCCAAAAAAGCACCTAGAGCTGGTGATAATTCTAACCATCCAGTGATGAGCGCTCCACCTAAACAAAGCACAATTGACGTAAAAGTTTGGAAGTCTTCATTTTCTTTTGAAGTGAGCCACTGTGGTATTTTGAAGCGACCTTTTTGACTCATATAGATAGTCAGTACAGTAATAACTCCACCACCCAAAATTTGCTTAGTTAAAACAAAAGGTTCAATTGATTTACCATTACTTATTGCAAATAATATCAAAAGAGGAATCACCGCCAGGTCCTGTACTAGAAGTATACCAAGGGATTGACGTCCAATCAACGATGATGTGCCACCAAATTCTTCTAAAATTTTTAAAACAACTGCAGTTGAACTTAAGCTGATACAAATGCCGAAAAATAGTGCTTGAGAAAATCCCCAATCAAATAATTGCCCTGCTCCCCAGCAAACTAAAACACTTAAAACTATTTGAAGAGTAGTACCTAATAAAGACACTTTCCAGTCTTCTAATAACTGATCAAGCTTTGCTTCTGTACCTACGAAAAATAAAAGGAAAACAAGACCAAAATCTCCAGCCAAAGTCACCGCCTCATCAGATGGCAGAACCTCGGGGAAAAGTGAACCTAAAACGACGCCCGCCAGAATATAACCGATGACTGAAGGTTGTTTGAATCTTTCCAAAATCAAACCGCCAACCAGCGCGACGAGGACACTAAGGACTAAAAATATTAATACTGAATTTGCTTCCATCTCATAAATATAGAATTAGAGTTTTCAAAAATTTATTGCCTTTTTTTATTTTCTTTCAACTTCTTTCAACTTCTTTCAACATTATAGTTTATCTTAGTGATATCTCATTTTCAAAACTCATTAAAAGGGGCTCTTGTGAACTTTGATTCAAATGATGAAACACTCAAACGATATCTTGAAGATATTCGTAAAACACAACCGCTATCTCGCGAAGAAGAACAATCGTTATTTCAACTCAATGCTCGAGGCAACACTCATGCTCGACAAAAGCTAATCTCAGCCAATATGAGATTTGTTTTAAAAGTTGCACTTCAATACCGTGGATGTCCAATCCCTTTACCTGACTTGGTAAACGAAGGTTCAATGGGGCTCATCAGAGCTATTCAATCATTTGACTATTCTCGTGGTTTGAAATTTATTTCTTATGCCGTTTGGTGGATCAAAGCTTATATCACACGTGCTATTAATGAAAATGGCAACCTAATTCGCCTTCCAGCAAATCAGCATTTGAGGGTTCGAAAAGCATTAAAAGATAAGACGAAGGGTCAAGAAATCTCGGAAGATATCCGCGAATTGATCCAACTAGGTGAGCGTGGTGTTTCTTTTGACCAACCTCTTGCAGGTGACTCAAAAACAACCTACTCGGAAATCTTGGCCGACGAATCTGCTAGTAATCCTGAAGCTGAAGCCGAAGTCCATAGTGTTGAAGTGTTGACAAAAGAAATTCTCAATGAATTGCCTTTGAGAGAATCTCTTGTGATATCAGGTCTTTATGGGATTAATCACTCTACTCCGCAAACTCTTCGAGAAGTTGGAGAATCAATGAATATTTCGCATGAAAGAGTTCGTCAATTAAGAGATCAGGCTCTGAGAAGAATTCGAAAAACCAAATCAAAAGAATTTCTGAAAGAGAAATTTGATGGCTATATCGAAGCCACAAACTAAAAATACCCGTAACACAGGTGATTTAACAAAAACCAAAGATTGTTCTTTGGTTTTTTTGTTTTTTGAGAAAAATTGTGATATACTAAGGTGAACTAAAACCCACGAGGTTCTTGTGCCAACCAAAAAATACGCTTATGACCTACTTGTGCTTGGTGCTGGCCCTGCTGGTCAAAAAGCAGCGCTAGCAGCAGCAAAGTTTAATAAAAAAGTCGCTATGGTTGAACCTAAGTTTATTGGGGGAATCTGTACTCATCGAGGCACTGTTCCTTCGAAAACGTTTAGAGAGGCAGCAATTCATCTAACTGACTATCGACTTCGTTTTGTGGAACCATTGACCAGAAAAAAGCCGACGATGGAAGATTTAGTCAAAAGAGTAGACTGGGTTATACATAATGAAGTGCTCACTATTGAAGGGCAACTCAAAAAAAACAACGTTGACATCATTGCTGGGTACGGCTTTTTTAAAGACAATCATCATATATACATCAAAAATGTCTTGGGTGAAGTCATACAAACTATTTCATTTGACAAAGCGATTATTGCCACCGGCACTAAACCTCATTTACGTGATGACATCGAATATGATGGCGAATCAATTTTCTATACTGATATTATTTTAACAATGAAAAACCTCCCACGCTCAATGACTATTGTAGGAGGAGGGATTATTGGTTGTGAATATGCTTCAATTTTCTCAGTACTTGGCGTTAAGGTAACAGTCGTTGAAAGACGAGATGATATTCTTTCACTTGTTGACAGAGAACTGCGAGCTAATCTCACTCATCAACTTGAGTCAAGAAAAGTTCAATTTTGTTTAAATGACTCTGTTACTAGTTGTATCAAAACTAGTGATGGACACGTCATAACTCAACTAGACAGTGGCCGTGTAATTAAGAGTGAAATAGCTGCATTTTGCACATTTAGAACTGTTTGTTCAACGGCAATTGGCATTGATAAACTTGGGATAGTAATTGACTCTCGTGGTGTGATTCAAGTTGACAAAAACTTTAGAACCTCAAAGAAAAACATCTACGCAGCTGGTGATGTTATTGGCCATCCCGCCCTTGCCTCAACTAGTTTTGAACAAGGACGAATTGCTGCACATAGGGCCATAGGCGAAGACACAGCTGATTTTAGCCCTGCTCTTCCTATTGGTATTTATACAATTCCTGAAATTTCATTTATAGGACAAACAGAGAGCCAGCTGACTGAGGCTAAAATACCATACTGCGTAGGTAAAGCTTATTATAAGGATACAAGTAGAGGAAGTATCATAGGGGCGCTTGATGGTATGCTTAAGTTAGTTTTCCACCTAGATACGAGGAAGCTACTCTCGGTCCATATTATCGGCGAAGATGCGACTGAGCTCTTACACGTGGGACAGGCCGTCATGGAACTTGGTGGCACTGTAGACTATTTTATGGATCACACCTTTAATTATCCAACCCTAGCTGAAACCTATAAATATGCTGCAATATCCGGAATCAATAGAATGCAGGACCGTTAGTAGTAATGAATTTCTCACAATGAATACGAGGTTGGAAAGGGATCTAGGCATTATATTTTAGACTCTTTATCGCCTCCTTTTTTTATCCAATAGACTCCCGCAAGAACTAAAGTAAATCCAATTGCTTCTAATATTCCAACAGTTTCATTGAGAATAACTATGCCTAAACCTAAAGTGGCAAACGGTCCTATCATGCTCAAGACCGCCATTTTATCTGAACCAATAATAGCAATGGATCGATTGATAAAGATGCTCGGTAATACTGTCCCAAATAAGCCCAAAGCAAAACCTAAAATCAATACTTCTAAATTCCAATCTAAGACATTACTAGGCTCACCCATAATCAAGAAGTGACTCACCACAAGTATAGATGACCATATCATAGCATGGGACGTAAATCGATCAGCTCCAATCTCTTGGATTAAACGGTTATTCCAAATTAAGAAAAAGGAAAATACAAAGGCACTTAATGCGACTGCACAAACACCAAGCCAGGCCAAAGGGTGTGACAGATCTGCATCCCCGAAGTAAACCATTGAAATGCCAAAGTATGTCAAAGCCAATGCTTTAATCATATATGGGCGTATAGGTTTGCCAAAAAATAAGGCATTTAAAATAACTACAAAGGAGGGAAATAAATAAATCAACATTCTTTCTGTACCCGCACTCACGTACTGAAGGCCATAGAAGTCAAGATAGCTTGCAAGATAATATCCTAAAAAGCCTAATCCCATCACTTGTAAATATTGATTACGGGACATCGGGACCTTGGATACTTTAGCTTGGCGTATTGCCACAAATAGATAGAAGGGTAATGCAAACATCATGCGAAGCGCTAAGGCTTCAATTACTTCTGGCACAAGCGGAAGAGTCAACTTAATCATTATGGCTTTGGAGCTAAACAAAAATGACCCTAAGGCAACTAAGATAAAAGCTTTATAAAACTCTTTGGTGTCCTGTTCAGGATTGGATTGAATGGACGGTTTATTTTGCATGGTGTTTTTCATAAGGACAAAGCTACTAAAGAGCCAAAATTCTTAATTGTTATTTACTACTCATTTGGATAAAAAAAGTCACCTAAGCCGAAACTTAGGTGACTCTCAAAGGAAATCATAATTTAGAATGGAAAATTAATCCCAATCTAGTGAACCTACTGAATACTCTTTAACAGTACCTTCAAAGAAGTTTACTTCAACCATTGAGCCTTGAGTATATTCATCAATCCATGGGAATGGATTTTTCGAATGCCACTCTTTAGGTAGACCAACTTGTTGAAGACGAACATCTCCGACAAATTGTAAATATTCTTTTAGGTTATCTGGATTTAACCCTAAGATACCTTCACCAATACATGAAACACCCCAACTAAGCTCATGCTCAACTGCACCGATCACATTTTTGCGCATACGTTCTTGGAACTCTGGAGTCCAAAGTTCTGGCTGTTCTTTTTTGATTTCTTCTACAATTTTGATAAAAATCTGCAAATGCATATCTTCGTCGCGGTTAATAAACTGAATCATTGCTGCTGAACAAGGCATTTTATTATTGCGTGTAAGAACATAGAAGTTAAGGAATGCTGAGTAGAAGTATATGCCTTCTAAAATAACATTGCCTACGCAAGCTTCTAAATAGGCTTGGTCAGATTGTAAGTCACCGGTTTTGAAATTAGGGTCAGAAATTTTAGATACAGCCTGTAAAACGTAACGGTTCTTTTCGTAAAGCCCCATGTCTTGTTTGTACATACCGTAGATTTCTTCTGGATCCATACCCAATGATTCTATCATGGTTGCATATGAATGAACATGTAGGCCTTCTTCGAATGCTTGGCGCACCAATACAAGTTTTACTTCTGGTGAAGTAATCTGACGCATCATGTTGTTCACAAGGTTGTTTGTTTGTATACCATCAAGATTGGACACAAAAGCAAGTGATCTTTTAAAAACACGTTTTTCTACATCAGACAGAGCTGTAGGGTCATTCCACATCTCAATATCTTTACCCATGGTGACTTCAGATGGCATCCAAGTGTTTTTCAACATTGTTTTGAAAAAATCATCTGCCCAGGGGTGTTTCAAAGGATGAACCTGCATAAGCCCATCATCTGGACCATTAATCACCCTACGGTTATTAATTGCTTCAGAATTGGAAAGTCCCGCTTCTTGAAAAGCGAGGATTGATTTATTTCCAACTGTAAATTCTTCTAAATTAGTGTTATTCATTTTTTCCTCAATATTATTGACATGCTTCGCAGTCGGGATCAGTGATACTACAAAACTGCATATCATTGTTTAAAGTTGCTGTTGGCGCTGGCACTGGGCAGCTAGAACCTTTAGGCTCACCTGATGCTATTACTGACTCTTGTTTAGATGCTGATGCTGATGCCATTGCCATTGCCATTGCTGGCTCTGGAGCTGGTGCTGGCGATTTTTGTGCTGAGATTCCAACAGCAACCGAGTCTTGATTTGTTATTTCAGAAACTGGAGTGGGTTGTGTTTCAGCTTGCTCAATTCCAATAGTTTTAGTCACTTGTGACGCTGCTAAAGTTCTTAAGTAGTAAGTTGTTTTTAGTCCCATTTCCCAAGCCATCATGTATGTCTCTGCTAAGATACGCCCTGATGTGGTTTTTAAGAAAATGTTGGTTGATGCAGATTGATCAATCCATTTCGCACGACGGGCGGCAGCTTTAAGAATCCACACTGGATCAATCTCAAATGTTTCTTTAAAGCGACGGCGTAGAGCCACTGGAATATCATCAACATCAATCACTGATCCATTTTGAATTTTGATTTTAGTGAGAATTTTTTCATTCCAAACGCCTTCTTCATCAAGAGCATCTACAAGAAATTTATTGACTACAAGGAAGTTACCTGAGAGGTTTTCTTTCATGTAAATGTTTTTGTAAGTCGGCTCAACACAGGGAACTGTACCAGCGATATTTGAAATCGTTGCAGTTGGTGCAATAGCCATACAGTTTGAGTTTCTCATACCATGAGCTTTGATTGATTCACGCACTGGCGTCCAATCGTAGCGAGAAGTACGAGGAACTTTAATTTCACTACCACGCTCTTGTTCAAGAAGATCAACTGTGTCAAGAGGCATGAGATCACGATCCCATTTAGAACCCTTATAACTTTCGTAAGCTCCACGCTCTTTGGCTAAATTCGAAGAAGCCAAAATAGCTGCATAAGAAATAAGCTCCATAGATTGATCGGCAAACTCAAGATTTTCTTCTGAATCAAAATCAATTTCCATTTGATAAAGAGCATCTTGATAGCCCATCATACCAAGTCCTACAGGGCGATGTTGCATATTTGAATGCTTCGCTTCTGGGATTGGGTAGAAATTATTATCAACAACATTGTCTAGCATGCGCATGGCCACTGTTGCGGTACGTTTGATTTTGTCTTCGTCTAGGGCTTTATCTTTGACCATTTTAGACATATTGATCGAAGCGAGATTACAAACTGCAGTTTCTTCTTCTGAAGTATTGAGAGTAATCTCAGTACAAAGATTTGAATTGCGAACAACACCTCTGTGGTCTTGTGGGGATCTCACATTACAAGGATCTTTGAATGTGATCCAAGGGTGACCAGTCTCATAAAGCATGGTTAAGATCTTGCGCCAAATCTCAGATGCGTCCATTGTTTTGGCACCAGGGATATCTAAATGCTCATAATGTTCGTAGAGTTCATTGAATTTACGACCATAAGAGTTTTGAAGCTCTGGCACTGTATCTGGGGAGAAAAGTGTCCATTTACCACGCTCTTGAACTCTTTTCATGAAAAGATCATTAATGAAAACTGCAGTGTGAATATCATGAGTACGACGACGTTCATCACCAGTGTTTTTCTTTAATTCACAAAACTCTTCAATGTCTAAATGCCAGACTTCAAGGTATGCAGCCATCGCGCCTTTGCGCTTGCCACCCTGATTGACTGCCAAGGCCACATCATTGAAAATCTTAAGAAATGGAACCACGCCTTGTGATTTGCCGTTAGTACCATGTATCTGAGCACCTTTTGCACGAACAGATGTCCAATCAGTACCAATACCACCGGCCCATTTGGACAGTTGAGCATCATCAGAGAAATTTTTGAAGATACCTTCCATTGAGTCTGAAACAGTGTTCAAATAACAAGAAGACATTTGTGAGTGAGTTGTACCAGAATTAAATAGTGTCGGAGTTGAACTCACAACATTTAACTGAGAAAGTTCAGTGTAGAATTCTATGGCGCGTTTAGTTGGTTCGTCTTCAAGAAGCGCAAGCCCCATTGAAACACGCATCCACATCCATTGTGGAAGCTCAAATGCGTTTTGAACTCCTTCGCGTTCGCGAAGTAGGTAACGGTCAAAAATAGTTTGAACACCTAAATACAAGAATAAGTTATCACGTTCGGGGACAATCGCTTCGCTAATTTCTTTTAGATCAAATTTTTCTACTAGCTCTGGGTTGAGAAGCTGAAGCTCAATACCTTGTTCAAGGTAGGCTGGGAACTTGTCGGCATACTCGTTTTTAAGGAGAGGTGATGCGTATTCAGTCTTCAAAATATTTGAATAAAGGCTATCAAGTACGATGCGCGAGCATAGGTATGAGTAGTTATAGTGAGATTCGATACGTTGTTTGACAACGTTAGTCACTAAATCATCTACTTCAGAAAGTGGCATTTTTTGATAAATATTTTTACAAACATCTGAAATCAGCTCTTCTAAGTTGATTTTTGGTAAAACACCACCCAAACGGCGAAGTTTAGCTTCAATAATTGATGCGCTAAAAGGAACTTCTTCACCTAATTTGGTCACTACGATGATCTTATTTGTTTTGATATCAGCAAGTAGTTGAGTTTCACGAATCTGTTTGTGTTCAGCACGGTAAAGTATGTAAGCTTTGGCTGCTTCCATATGACCTTCGCGCATTAACATTAATTCAACAATATCTTGTGTATGTTCGACTGACGGAACAGACTCTTCTCTGTATTTAGAGTTGATTGTATTAATTACATAATCAGTCATTGATTTTAAATCACTATCACCCACTGATCCATTTGTCGCTACAAATGCTTTCTTGAGTGCACTTGTGATTTTGTCTGGATTAAATAAGGCTTTTTGCCCATCTCTCTTCTTAATATATAGAACCATGTTCCGCTATTCCCCTTGGCTTGCAGCCTAACTTAAAAATTTATTTATCGATATTGTATCGACCAGAATCTCCCTCAACACTTGAGCTAATAGGAAGATTATTACCGGCTCAGAATTATCTTCTACCGGTTAAGGAAAGTTAGTCTAAAATAGGATAGTCTCAAGGTATTTTTTATTTAAATAAAATAAAAATCTACCATATATTGTGGTAGTAATTATTTCAAGACCCATATGTGGTATTTTTCATCTCCCCCCATAACTCCTTGAAAAACAAGGAGTTATGGGGGAATTTAATTATTTACAGATAAATTACCCAAAAATATAGATGAATTAATTAGCATAATTATCGCCCATTTTATGGACTCTTTAGCCTTGTGGAGCTTGGTTTTTGAAATGGTTGAAGTTGAATGTTTTCTAAAGAATGAATGGTCTAATTATCAAGTAATTCAACCTACCTGTGATACTTGAAATAAAATCTCAGATAGATCAATCCTTAACTGGTTTATTGTGTCTGTAGAGCTCATTCGTCTGGGCCAAGTGTACTGTGAAAGACAAACGAGTCCGAGGTCTTTTTCTGGAGCAAATATCCAGTGACTTCCGGTGAATCCTGTTTTACCCAAAGTTTTTTCTTGGCATGCTTTATTGCTCATAAACCTCGGTTCTTGAAATTCCATCCCTAGACTTGTTGTAGAAATTAGAGGAATTTGATTCTCAAGTAATAATTGAATGGTGGAGGCGGTTAAAATTTTGCCTTTGCCTTGAAATGACAAGCTTAATTCTTCTAAGAACTTCATTAAATCGGGAACATTAGAAAAAAGACCCGCTGCACCTAAATTTCTGGGAAAAATACTTGCGGCGCTTTCATCATGAACTTGACCTTGAACTACCGCTTGGCGCCAGGGGCAATATTCAACCGGCAAAGCCTTGGAGTTACCATCCAAGGTAGATGAGGTCATTTGCAATGGATTAAAAACCTTATCTTGAGCAAGTTCGTCCAGTGGTCTCTGATAAATCGTCTCTAATACAACGGCCAGTACAATACTGCTTGAGTTTGAATAACAATAGATATCTCCGGGGGCTGCATCAAAAGATCTATTCATTATAGCAGCAATGACATCCTCACCGCCTTTGGCTATTTGCCCTAAGCTCATTCTAAAGTCTAGGGTATGTGTTAATAGATGCCAAATTGTGACATCTTGATAGTTTTGACCAAAATGAGGCGCTACATCTATGACCAATGTATCTAGAGAAATTAGTTTTTCTTGAATAGCCAAAAGAGCCAATATTGCTAGAGGAACACTTTTGGTCACTGAGGCACAATCGTAAATATCTGAAATTTGGAGTTTTCTTAAGATAGTATCAGTAAAAACCTTTGTTTTCAAATGATCTGACTGTTTTTTGAATTCTGCAGAATCTTGAAAATTCGGACAGGCCAAGTCAGATCGAGGAGGATTAGCATCCCATCTTTGATCAAACAGCTCCTTGGAGTAGGAGTTATCGCCAAACGCCCAAGTTTTAGACTCTCCTTGATGCCTCACCCCGATGACACAACCCGGAATCACTCCCTCTGTGCAAGCAAGCTCAACTCTTTGGCAAATTATTTTATAAAGGTCATTCCAATTCATTACTCAATAGTAGTATTTTCCTAAATTCAACAGATAGGAGAATTTATGTCGATATCAGATTTAGAATTTAAAGAGCTCACAAATAGAGTGTCTACACTTGAGGAAGAAAACTCTCACCTTCAACGAGATTTAGATGAATTAAACTCAGTACTGACAAAAGTGAACCTTGAACATGATGTGTTTCGTAAGGCGATAAAAACACTGTCAAATAAAATCGAAACCATGTCAGCGGCGTCTCAATCGAACAACCAAGACAATCCTCATCTCGGAGCCAATAGATAATGCCTAACGATTTACAATACGAATCCAGTCCTTATCTCAAGCAACATCAGAATAACCCTATCAATTGGCATGCTTGGTCTGAGCAAACTTTGGAAAAAGCACAGCGTGAACAAAAACCAATTTTTTTGTCTATTGGATATTCAAGTTGTCATTGGTGTCATGTGATGGAACAAGAATCTTTTAATGATTCTGAAGTGGCTGATTTAATTAATCGGGATTTTATTGCTGTCATTGTAGATCGTGAAGAGCGACCAGATATTGACCTTGCATATATGAAAGCAGCACAAGCGACATCTGGTCACCTAGGTTGGCCATTGAATGTTTTTTGCACACCTGATGCTACCCCCTATTATGCTGCAACTTATCTACCCAAAAACGCTGCTCGTGGCATGCCTGGTCTCATGAGTATTGTCCCTCAAGCCGCACGGGTTTGGAATGAGAAAAAAGAAAAGGTACTAGAAGATTCAGAGCGAGTCGTCGCGGCCATTCGAGAGTTTTCAGATTTAAAACCTTTGGGTGATGATAAATTAAATCTTGAAGAATTACCTCATCAGTGTTTTGAAGAGCTTTGTGAAAATTATGATTCCATCTCTGGTGGATTTACCAAGTCTCCAAAATTTCCGGTCACACAACAAATTTTGTTTTTAATTAAATACGCTTATCAATACCAATCAGATGTTGCTTGGAAAATGGCAGAAAAAACATTGGATCAAATGGCTTATCGTGGACTCTATGACCATATAGGTGGAGGCTTCTTTAGATATGCGATTGATGACAAATGGAGTTTCCCTCATTTTGAAAAGCTTTTGAACGACAACGCCTTACTTGCATACGCTTATACCATCGCCTACAAGTACTCCAAAAAAGAAACATACAGACGTATCGCTATTGAAACCTTAGGCTTTATTGAAAATAATTTCAAAAGTGATACTCAGATGTATTATTCTGCTTGTGACGCAGACACCAACCTCAACGAGGGTGAATTTTATCTTTGGAAACCCGATCAGATTTTCAATGCTTTAGGGCCGATGGATGGCATTTGGTTTAGTGAACTATTTGATATCAATCCTCAAGGTAATATTCCCTCGCCTGAAGGTAAAGCTAGTGGAGTAAGTCATCTGCTGCTAAACGCTCCTTTAGATAAGGTATTGACTTCTTTAGAAATTGAAAAGTTTAATCTGTGTAGGCTAAAACTTTTGAGCTTTAGAAAAATCCGTCTCAATCCTCAGGTTGATACCAAGAAGATGACTGATTGGAACTCACTTCTGGCTGTTGCGTTTATTAATGCTGGCGATACTTTTGACCAGCCTGATTTGAAGCAAAAAGGGTTTGATGTTTTAAGTGAAATTTGGGAGAATTCTCAAGTTGAAAAGATTGAAGATAATGACCGCGAGAATGACAGCGACACAGTTAATGAAGAACATAAAACCAATGGAATAATTCATATAAAAAATGACTCAACTATTATTGAAGGTACTATTGATGATCACGCTTACTTTATTTGGGGCCTTTGGGAGACCTACCAATCTACCTTGGACACTGAGTGGTTAGCTAAACTTCAGCAAAGTATTCACCTTGCTATGGAATTGTTTTGGGATAATAAAAATGGTGGGTTTAGGTATTCACAAGATTCGAAAATATTTATTCAGTCTAAAGAGGTCTTTGATTCAACTCAACCTTCGGCTAATTCTGTTTTTGCATTTATTTTTCAAAAAATGAGTCACTTAACTGGTGAGACTGAATGGTTGGACTATCTGACACTCATATTAAAAGCACCTGGACTTGAAATTGAAAATTTCCCAAGCTCGTTTTCATTTTTACTGAACGCGGTAATTGATATCAATAAACCGGCTCAGGAATTAATCTATGCCCCCGACACCCTTGGTGATTTTAAGACGTTCTCTGCACTTTTGAAATCAAGCTACCTACCAAACATCGTTATCTATCAAATGAACCCTCGAGACTCTGAACATCCAGACTTAGATCATACGCAGAGTTTTAATCGTAATAAAAAACAAGCCTACCTTTGTGAAGGATTTCAATGTCTGAAACCTTGGGATTCTGAGGAAGCAAGTTTAAGTTGGTTGTCATCTAAAAACGCTTATCTGGATGATTTGAGATTAGAGTCATAACCTATGGAAATGCTTGATACTTTTGATGCATGGGGACAGGCGACTGGTGAGGTGGTGAGTCGTGATATTTGCCACGCTCAGGGGTTATGGCACCAAACGGTACATCTTTGGGTGGTTGACTCTCTGGGCAGGCTCCTACTTCAGCGCAGGGCTCTAGATCGTGAAAGTAACCCAGGGCGTTGGGATATTAGTGCTGCCGGGCATATAATTAGTGGGCAATCAGCTTTGGAGGCTGTGCTTCGCGAATCTTATGAGGAAATCGGACTTTCGATTTCGGCCGAAGATTTGCAGTATTGTGGTCGCGTGAAACATGGATACGATGGTCCGAAATTTATAAACCGGGAGTTTCAAGAAATCTACTTGTTACAGCTTCAGCCCGATGCGACTTCGGGGGCCATGGTTGAGTATGAGGGTGAAATCAAAATTCAAATTCAGGCATCTGAAGTCATGGACTTCACTTGGGTGCATTTGGATGAGTTTTGGAGTTTAGTTGACCGGATAGAACATGGCGATCTTACAACAGAAGAGAATATGGGAATACAAATACTTCGGGAAGGACTTGTTTCACATCAATTAGAATATGCGCTGATGAAAGAGATCTTATCCTAATTAAGATCGTAGAAGGGGATGAAATAACTCATCTCTGGCAACCTAACATCAACTCCTGCAAAATTTACAATTTGGCTGAATTTATGAATTTAATCTAAAAAATCTTGTGTCTATTCATATCCTTGTAATCTTAAATTCTCTGCAAGGTCAATATCTATATTCATCTAGTGCGGCTTAATGCTTATCGAAAACTCTTTTTAAAAATATCACCCGATGATTCAGGTAATTCATCCTCAGGTATTCATATTATGAGACTAACAAAAAAGCCGCACCCTAATAAGGATGCGGCTTTTAAACTTTGGAAACATTATTCAAATAATATTATGAATGAGTTTCGATGATCGCTTTAGCTGTGTTAATCTCTAGTTGATTAGTTCCGCCATTAACTGAACCTGGAGTAGACATAATAAATGCAACAAGGTCTTCGTCTTTGAGCTTACCATCATGAATAAGAGCCTCTATAGAATCTTTGGCAATTTCAGTTCTAACATCATTCTCAATTTCGAAAGCTTCAACACCATAAGAAAGCGCGAGCTGGCGTAATGCTTGAGGCTCATAACATGTAGCATAAATCGGAGCCGCAGGGCGATAAGAAGAAACTTGACGTACAGTTCCACCAGTGCGTGTAGGAATTACGATTGATCCAACTTGAAGTTCAGATACTGACTTGGCTGCAGCTTTTGCAACATAAGACTGAATTCTTTCGGCATCAATTCTGATGACACGCTCAGGCTTTTGTTCCATACGAGCTTCAACATACTCAGCAATGCGAGCCATTGTTTCAACAGCTGCAAATGGATAGTCACCGTAAGCTGTCTCACCAGAAAGCATAATTGCATCAGTTCCATCAAGAATAGCGTTGGCAACATCAGAAGTCTCCGCACGAGTAGCGCGAGGATTTTTGATCATTGACTCAAGCATTTGAGTTGCAGTTATGACTGGTTTGGATCGACGAACACAAGCTTCAATCATTTCTTTTTGAGCGAGTGGTACTTCTTCACCAGGGATTTCAATACCAAGGTCACCACGAGCAACCATCACACCATATGTCACATCAAGAATCTCTTCGAGATTTTCAACACCTTCACGATTTTCGATTTTGGCAATGATTTTGATATCGTTAGCGCCTTTGGCATCTAAAATCTTTTGAACAGCTAGGACATCGGCTTTGCTACGAACAAATGAGTGTGCAATGAAGTCAACACCCTGCTCAATAGACATTTCAATAAATGCTTTGTCTTTAGCTGTAATAGATGGCAAGTTAGTAGCAACACCTGGTACGTTTACTGATTTCTTCTTTTTGATCTCACCATCGTTCTCAACGCGAACGCGAAGACCGTTTGGTGTTTTCTCAAGTACAGTTAACTCTAGGTACCCATCATCTACAAGTATTGTAGTGCCGACTGGAACATCATCAACAAAGTTTTCGTAATTCACTTGAACTACTTCACGAGTGTTGGCAACGTCTTCGCCGTCATAGCGCATCAGGAATTCATCACCAATCTTGACTGGAATGTCTTCTTTTTGCACTGGGCCGGTACGAATTTCAGGGCCTTTTGTGTCTACTAGGATCGCAATTTTGTCAGAGACTTTGCGAATATTCTTAATGACTCCGATGGTAGCATCTGGAGTTTGGTGTGCCGTATTCAAGCGAACAACGTTCACACCCCGGTTGTATAAGCCAGTCAGGAATTCAACATCACAACGCATGTCGGAAACTGTGGCAACAATTTTAGTTCTTTTACTCATGGGGCAAAAGGTAGTAAAGTGTGCTTGATTTGATAGGTTGGGGGTCATTTTCCAATGTGAAATTGGATTTTATGGCGATTTTGGGTGAAAAAGTAGGGGTTGGAGGTGATAGTTTTGGAATGGATTCTGTTGATTTAGGGGGATGGGAGGTAAAAATAGCAGTTTTGCGATAGAACCCTTGGTGGGGATGGGAATCAAAAAATGGTTGTATGCTTATTCATTAGACTAATTATTTGATGGTGAATTTGGCACTTATTTGGTGGTGGATGAGATTGTAAAAGTAAAGTTGGATTCGATTGTGGAATTAAAATTCGATTCGATCGTGGAAATAAAGTTCGATTCGATCGTGGAAATAAAGTTCGATTCGATATTTGGATTGAATTGGAATTGTTGTTGAATTAAATATTTGAATTTAGAATTGAGTTTAAAAATAGATTTTGAGCTTCTCTCAAATCTTTGGCTTGGATTTGTTTTTTGAAATTCCCGCTTTTGAAGGACTTGAGGCCTGTTACTTTCCATTGGATTTCAAAGAACCAGAACTTCTGTATTTTTGAGAAGCCATTTACTTTTTGAACCTTTCCCAAGAGTGAGATTTGAACTTGTTGGGATACTCCGGTTTGATGGATGTAGTAGGGTTTTAGGTAGTTCGTTAGATTGATTTTGAATTGAGTCTTTTGCTTGGAGCTTAGTTGTGACTCTAGGGTATTTGATTTTGATATAAAATCGATTGTGACGTTTTGGACAAACTTATTTGATTTCAATGCTTCAATCTTTGAAATATAATCGCTTAATGGAATTTCAATTGTATTTTCTTCTTGCCATGATTTGATATTTCCACCTAACAAATTTAAATCTGGAATGATATGAATTGATTGAGTGCCTATAGGTATATTTAGCGGACTGAAATTTCGTCCTGTAAATGATTGACCCTCGCGCACAATCACTTCACCTAAGTGGTTTTTATATTCTAATCGGATTCTAGTTTTTGAGAATGAGAGCTCTTTTTGTTTGGCTTTGTTGTTTACTGAGAATACACTCAATCCAAAGCCTGAGGATAATTGATACTCTATTTCGTGCTTTATTTTTGATTGCTTGACCAGTTGGTCTAGGGATGTGTTTTTTTGACTGAGTAATTCACGGAAATGACTGACTCGTGAATCAAGACTAGAAGGGGTTTTCAAACTAGGAGCTAGCATAATCTTTTTGATTACCATTTGATGCTTTGAATAATTGTGTCTTAGGCTCTTTATGCTTGTCACTGACGAACTTAAGTCTGTATCTATCAAGGCCCTATCAAATTTTAAAATTGACTGCTCCATTTGATGCTCAATCTCATCTAATGAATTCAACTTTATTTTCAACCAATGAACTTTTGATATAACTGCTAGGACATTAACACCACTGACACCTTTAACGCCATTGCCTACATTGCCGCTGGCTTGCTCAAGGGGGTATTCAATCCCTTGCAGATCGATGTGAGTGCTTGAAGTTGTTTTCGAATAATAAAACTCTTCTAACTCTCTTTTGCCATTGGCAGATTTGGTTTCTACTTCGGTGTCTCTGTTTCTGGTCGAAATGGATTGTTGGAATTGTTTGGCAATTTCTTGACTCGCGTATTGTCTTGCGAGCTTGGCATTGGAAGCTTGACCGACTCCTACCCAGTAAGACTCGGTCGGATAATCTTTATGACTTGAACTCACCCACCATTCTTTACTTGACCATGCATGAGTGCACGTCAACAAAACAATAGTGAGTAAGGTGATCATTTTCATACGAGTTAGTCCATGGGCTTTAATTCAAGTATTAATAATTTTTTATTTAAACTTTTGCGTGACAAGTAAACGCCTGGGATTTTTTGTTCAATTTCTCTTCTCATCATACGATATAATGACGATGCACTCTTGGCCTGACTTGGCTTGGCCCAGATGATGTACTCCATGGTTTTTTTACTCATCGCAATTTCTTTATAGGTTTTGAATTTGGATTCAATCCACTCGGCGACTTGATCTTGAACGTCTACTTTTAATCTTGGAGACCAGCTATCATCCATCACCATGTTTATACGATACTGACTACCTATGCTTTGGTCTTTTTTCCAATAGGCGTCTATGCGTGACAGTACTTTATCGATCGCTTCATTACAGGCTTCTTCGATTAGGGCTTTTTCATGAATTTTTAGAGGTCGATCTTTGGAGTATCCGGTCTCAACACCCAGAGCTCGGCCGGTGGTCGTTTCGTATGCTTTGATACTCACGGCGGCTTTGTGTGAATTACCTTGGCGGTCAACTGTGCCACTAAAAGTCACATAGACGTCAGCTCCCACACTCATGGCTAATTTAAAGCTTTGATCAATATTGCCTTGAGTTAATTCTACCAATTGAGAAATTTCACTAATGGCTCTTGGGACTTGGACTTCGTATTGGCGAGAAGTCAAATAGGATTCGATCACACTTGCGGTGTGCTTAGCAAATTTATTGGTGTCGAAAACATCTAGGGGACTTTGATCTTGAGGTGCTTCGGGAAGTACCATAAGAAACGGTAGTCCGGCCTCTTCTAAAATTTCGGTTCTGGCTTGCATGATACCTTGTATTATCAACATTTTTTTTAACATGGATTTGTTGATTTTCAACTCGCGAGTTCTAGATAGTTTTTTCCATTTAGATGCGTTGTTGATTTTACGTTGGGATTTCACTTTAGGACTTATCCATGGGATGAACTGATTGACTTTTGTGAAAAATTTTTCAGCTATTCTGTCGAAGGCTTTTTTCTCTTCATCAGTTTGAAGTAAAGGATCAGTCCCGGCAAATAGAAGATACCAGACCGCCGCTCGCTTAATATCTGAATCTAAATATTCATTGACTTTAGCATAACCTTTGGCTTCCATTAAAACTTCGGAGTGATTGGTTTGTTCGAGAATTTTGGCTTCACGAGACATAGGCCAATTTGAGTCTGGCTTGTCTTTGCCCCAGAAGGACCAAGAAGTTTGTGCTAGGCAGAGAATGAATAATAGTGCGATTAATTTTGGGCTTTTCATTGGAGCCTCCTTCAGTGAATAAATTACAAAAACATTCGTTGAAAATAAGATGCGAGTCTTTCAAATTTATACTCAAGAGAGAGCGATAAGTGAAGACTATTTAAGTTGACAGCAAAACAAGGTAGGTTGCTATCGATACATTCTGATTCATTTCCATCAATGACATAGTATTGCTCTAAGTAGGATCCATACTGTTGACCTAAGTTTCCTTTGACACTCCATTTAGGAGACAATGCAAGCTCACCTAGTATGCTAGCCGAGACTGTATTGCCATACCAACGAGAAGAAATCCTTTGATAAGGATCAGTTGAGTTTTCATCATTGAGTGTCATCCCTAGCGCATAAATCCCTAGATCCATTTCCAATCCCCAAAATAATCGGTTCCACACATGGAACATTTTACGAGCATGAAATTTCATATTGAAATAGAATGGGCTATCTAAGGTGTACAAAACTCCGTCTTCGGTTGCGATTTGGGCATCAATATTTGAGAAGGCCATGCCAAACTGAGCGCCTACATAAAAATGATTCCATCCCCATGCCCCTGAGATATCTTTTGTTGGGCCAACTGAGATTCCTTGGAACGAACTGAATTTCCATGCTTTTTTCCCGGGGAAAGAGTCAGGTGTGGAGGTCCAATTGAATTGATTGTATTTCACATCTAAAGCATAGCCTACTAATGGGATTTCATCCAAACTTTGACCGATTGAAGCTGTACTTGATACAAGATGGAGAACGCTTGAATTACTATCAGATTCTTGGACAAAAGTCCAACCACTTTCCTCACGATACAAAAAATCACCTTCTTGGATCATATCATAGAGTCTGAATTTCTGATTGATTTTTATTCCCGATATAACGCCAAGATCCATCTCGGCAGTACGAATCCCACCTCTTGTTATTTGCGCTCTCAATCTAAATTGATCCATCTTCTTAGTATCTAATTGAAGATTTTGAATCGCCTTTGAAAGTGCATTTCTAAAAGCGATGGTCTTGTATGAAGAACGATAGTTTCTTCCAGACATCTCCCCGATGCCTTCACTTTGAGTGTGAGCGATCATGATAAGACTGGAATTACCTTCTTGGTCGTACTGGATCTGGTACCAAGCAAGACCTAATTTGAGGCTAGCTTCATAACCATAACCATCGGTGTATTTTTTTGAGCGAATGCGAATATCGGAAATAGTCGGGACATAGATGTAAGCGGAGTTTAAAATTTTCTGATATTGATCCGAAGTAATATCTAAGCTCTTGGCTTTTTGCGTCATGAAACTTTGTTTTTGAGACTCGGATTGCAATGTCTCTGCACGACTCATTGAGCTATCTTCTATAGTTTGAGAAAGGCTCGTCAATATGAGTGATTCTAAAAGTTGACGTAATTCTTCGGTGGTGGAAATACGCATCGCGCGGCTTTGACTTTGAAGCTCTTGCCAGACAGATTGAGGCATTGGGTTGAAATCAAAACGTCCCATTTGCATTGAGCGATTGACTTGATAAATGATGTTGCTTTGTTCAGCGCTAGATAAATTATTTGCACTAGCATCTAAGCGAAACAATCCTTCAATATGGGTGATAGATTTTCTTTGATATTTAGATTCCTCTTGTCCCCAGGTAGTGGAGACAAGTAGGAAGCAAAATAAGAGTCTGATCATTTTAATTTGTCGATCTCAGCGTCGAGTTTATCAAAGGCTTGATCTGCGCGGAGACGATTGTAGAGAGCTTCTTTGGAAGCTAAGTTTTTGTGAGCCATATCTTTAATCATTGATTTGGCATCTTTTAGATCATAGCGAGCTAAAGAGTGGACGGTGCTTGATTCTTCATTATATTCACGTTTATGAATTTGACATCCAGTCAGTGAAACATCCGTGACGTTTTTAGATGTTGATTCGACAAACTCTAAAACTTCCGCAGACTCTAACTCGGCGCCACTTTGGGACATGAAATCTGAAAGTACGCTTTTGACTCTTTGGTTGAGAACTTTAGCAACTTCTTTACAAGCTCTGGTATCAGCAGTTTCTTTAGCGAGCTGGAATGAGGCTTTTTGAGCTTCACCACTGCCATAGATGATGCCTTCTTCTTTGGGAGGGTTGACCATAAATTCAGGCAAAGCTGATTTGGAAGAACTACATGCACTTAAACCAATAACCAAAGAAATTGCGCTCATTTTTAAAATGTTTTTTGCGATATTCATAATAGACCTATACCTTGTTGGGATTTATTACAAAATAGACAAGCTGTAAGATATTATCCACAAAACATGAATTTTGCCCGAAAAAATTGCTCTAGATTACTGAAAGAGCGCTAATTCGATTGATAAACATGGCAAGGTCTACTTTGCGAATCTCACAGAGCTCACGAGTCCTGTGTGGATGGAAGGTATCAAGTCCACCTTGTTCCATTGCGTTAGACCAATCAGAAAGTAATTTCTCAAGACTCCAACCACGATCAGCATGCTTTTGAATCAACCATGAGAATGAGTGGGCCATCGTGCGAAGTTGATCTTGATGAGCGAGTTGATCCCAAGCCCCACATCTAGCCGACAAATCACCCATCAGAACATGAGTACCTTGTGCTCTGACTTTGGGCCAATCTTGCATACCATAAAGCTTGGCATGTAAAAGTTTGAGATTAGGGACTCGGTGTAATTCTGGTAGTGCATCAATCTCAGCTGTCATCGCTCTAAGAGTAGGGTATTCTGCGATCGCTTTTTTGGCACCTTCGGCTCCGTCAAAGACTGAGTAATCATTCATGACAATAACTGTATCAGCATGATCCAAATACATGCCGCTTGCACCCACGACCATCACAAAGTCATGTCCTAAGTTTTTGAGTAAAGGGATGCGGTCAATTAATGGGATAATCGGTTCTGAGTATTCATATAATAATGCTTGCATCCTCTCATCACGAACAAGTGCGTTAACTGCACTCAAATCTTCGTCAATAAAGAATTTAGTCGCACCGGCTTCGATGCATTCCATGAGGTTGGCAAATTGAGAAGTTGAACCTGAAGCATTAGTGGTTGAGAAATTTGTGGGAGATTGGTTTTGAGGAAGTGTTCCTAGAAAAGCGCTTAAATCAACACGTTGTATAGAGCGGCCTTCTTCACTGCGGATCTTGGCACTGTCCATATGAGTGACTAGCTTCTCTCGGCCATCACCTGGTAAGTGATTATAGATACCGTGTTCGATGGCATGAAGTAGTGTTGATTTACCATGGTACCCACCACCCGCAATGAGGGTTAATCCTTTAGGAATACCCATGCCCAAAACTTTCTTGTTGTCAGAATCTCTCATAATAATTTCAAGACTTTTAGGGCTTTTGAATGGCCTAGCGGTTGTTAAAACTTTGACAGAATTACCTTCAGCTCGAGCAAGCATAGAGCCATTGGCAATCCAACTGACTAAGCTTTTTTCTTCGAGTTGACCACGGAAGGTTTCTTGATCACGAACGACTTTAAGATGTGATTTTAAAAGATCCTTATCCATGTTACGCCAATAGCAACAGCGTGTCCATAGCTCAGGTATTTTGAAGGTTAAAAGCTCAATGGCTTCCATACCCATAATTTTGCGTCCCTCACCCGGAAGACCGACGCCTACGCGCATTTCGATTCCGGTTTCACTTACTTGAATCGCTGAACGACTCAGGACTTCTGGACCGATAGTCCCGAGAAACATTTCTCCGGAATGACCATCACCATTGTTTTCAGAAAGCTCTCCTACAATCTTTGAGGCTTCTCTATATATAAAGTCAGCTAAAACTTTGCGAGCAATTGAGTCACTATAATACTCAGGAGGAATCTCTGTTTCATTTAAGGCGACGATAATTGAAAGGGTCGATGAGCTAGCATAGGGGTCACCTTGAATATGTGCTAGGCGACATGTGGTTAAACCAGACTTCCAAGTCGTTTGAAGAGTTTTGTATTTGCCATAATTTTGACCATCTAAACGTTTGAGTCTAATCTCTAAATCTCTCACTAAAACCCCTTAGTCCAGACCACTTGATATCCATTATCAAGATCAGGACGATATTGTAAATAAAAATTTGATTGAGGGCTCACTTTGGAGTTGCTTTTGCCTTTACGCATGGCGTGTATTGAAGACACGACTCGGTTGAGAACTAATAACCCTACTGAGGTTTGAAAAACAATTTTTGAATATCGGTACTTGTTCAGAAGAGTGTTATAGTTTGATCTTCTTTGGTTGTTTTGAGAATTGGCTGATGTGCCCCAGTCCCAGAAATACTTAGGAGTGTTGGGATAGAATTTATCTACATCTTGACCTTGTCTGATGAGGTCTTGGTTGTAATCTTCACCAAGATCTGGTGATGCATTGACTCCAGCGCTTCCGCTTCTTGATTGGAATTCACCGATGAGCTGCAAGAATATTTCGTCTCTGGGGGCGCTAGTCGCACCGGCGTGTCTACCTGCGTAATTCACAGCCGAACTGAGATAATGCTCTTTAGAATAATATGAGCCTCCAAGGACCACCCAAAAGCTTGCTTCGCCTAGATAAAACCATTGGGCTTCACGATTAAGCCCAAGCATACTCTGGCCAAGTCCCGGTAGCAATAGGCTTGCACTTGCGGCGCCCCAAGAACTCGTGGATTCAGTTTCTGGGGTAATCACTCGAAGCTGTGACCAAGAAAATTGAGTCCAAACTAGAAGGATAATTGCGCTTGTAAATAGCCTTGCCATGAAACTCCCTTATCTACAACCGGTGACCAAGCACTTTGCATTCGAACTTGATGATACCAACTTAGACTTGATTGAACCTGCGACTGGTTGTGGCTATGAGCGGCCCAAGCAGCATCTATCGCCGAAACCAGATGATTGACGAGAAAGCCTGTGAGATAAATAGTTTGCATATCAGCAAGATCTCGTGCTTCGTTTTTTTGAGCGCGATATTTCTTTAACTTTGACGAGCTGCCTAGTTCAACGTATGCTGTTTGATTATCCAACTGCAGAGGGTCCGTCGTTACTTTAGAACCCTCCCACCCAAGCACATAATCATTGAGTTCTAGAAGAACGGCAAGGTTTTCAATGCTCTCTATATCATCCCAGGAAATATTGATTTTATTTGCAGAAATCGATTCACAATTGGTGTACTTGCGGGTATTACTATTGCCAAATAGTGCTTCACAAAAAGGCTGCCTAGAACTTAAGTATCGATTATCAAAAACCCTGCTAGCGTCATTCTCTGAAGTTTGCCCTACATTTGCTGCACGAATATTGAAGGTCCTCTCATCATAACTAGATATACTATAATTGTTCTCTAAGAATTTCTGAGCAGCAGCTGACTTAGCATTAAACTCAACTATTGTTGTATTGTAATATCCCCAACTTAAAGCAAGCTCTGCTAGGAAATAGACTCCGGCTCTTCCGTAGGTCCAGTTAGATGTGCCGACATAGGCTTGTCCGGCACCTGGTAAAATTAATGAAGCAAAAAGAGCTGTTTTGGGTGAGCGATACTTACTTCCCATGTCAGATTGTGTGTGAATTTTGGAAATGTTCACCCTACCTAGTATCCTTGCGCGGCGTTCATTTCTGATAGAATCTTCCATGGATAATTTTAGGGCAATGGAATCGCGAATCTCAGTGGGAATTTCTAATACAATAGGAATTTGAACCACTGGAGTATTCTTGGTAGTGTCGGATGTTGTATCACTTATTGTTGATGGAGCAATTGAGTTGGTGTCGGTTGTAATTAATGAGTCGGGTTTGATGAGTGAGTCAGGTTTGATGAGTGAATCAGGTTTGATGAGTGAATCAGGTTTGATGAGTGAATCAGGTTTGATGAGTGAAT
>CAWVXU010000008.1:0-50109 GCA_963934255.1 uncultured Fibrobacterales bacterium | reverse complement strand
GTTTAACGGAGTCGCTCGTCGTTGGTGAGGGCAATTATAACTCTTTGAGATTAACAGTCAACTGTTTTTGTGATCTTTTATTTAAATAAGTAAAATAACCAAAAAATACAGTTCAAAGCCCTCTAGCTAGGTCCTTTTTCGTTGTTGCTTGATGGTTAATTTTATTCTTTGTGGCCATGATATCACCAATTTCAACTAGAATAAGTTCAGTTTCGTGGTACATGATTATATATAAGATGTATTTGGATAATTTTAGATACTCATTGGTTCAAAAGGTTCATTTTGGTCTGTCGTTGTCTTATTGGACATGACCTTTATATCAAATGAAAACATAGGAATGCTTCGGGTGAATTATGTTAAAGCCCTCTAGTTTGTTTTGCTTGCTGAACATAGAACCTTCAGCCAAGTGTTTTATAACCCAAGTAGTCCTCAAAAATTGCTTATTCTTGTTCAATCCACACCCACCAAATTAAATCAACTCGAAATTAAGTTTTATTTTGATATTCATAGTGTTAACTGTTTGTCCGCTTTAAATACAGGAAACATAATTACAGGTCGCGTGAATAGCTGTATTATTTTCCAGAAAAATACTCGGTAAACAACATGCTTTATAGTGGAATATTGAATCTTTTTTCTTAGAGCATACTCAGCCTTTTTAGTCCTTCAATACCACCCGACAGGCTTTTAAACTTATACTCTGGATAGAGTAATTTAAGAATACTTTGTGCTTCCATGCTTTTCTTCCCGTACGAACAAACGAGAGTTATTTCGTTTTGAATATTGAAGTCTTTAAGTTGCTTTGATATCTCATCAGTGTCCAACTCTTCAATAAGAGATAAAGGTATATTGATGCTTTTAATTTCTGAATCATACTCCCAATTCGACCTTACATCAACCACTTGTTTAAACTTTAGCTCTTCAAATTCCCAAGGGTCAATTTCTGCTGAATTTTTAATTGGCGCTTGAGATTGTTTGTTAGCTCCGGTTTTACAATAGATTTCTGGAGTTTCTAGGATGGTGATGTTTTGACCTTCCTTGGAAGGTGTGATTTGAATCTCTTGGCTTATTTGCCCTAACAAATCTAGTAGTACTAATATGCCTGACTTTATACCAGCTAGACCAAGTATAATCTTTAGGGCTTCAGTGGCTTGAAGTGTCCCTAATACTCCAGGTAGAACTCCTAATACTCCAGCTTCATCGCATGACGGCATGTCAAATGCTGATGGTGGCTCTGGGAATAGGCAACGATATGTAGGACCTCGCATTGGTTGGGTGTTTGTCTCTGAGGCGGCGAGATTAAATACTGCGAGTTGACCTGAGAATTGATGGATTGAGGCGTAGATGAAGGGTGTCTTTTTGATCACGCATGAATCGTTAATCAGGTATCTAGTTTGGAAATTATCTGTACCATCAATCACAAGGTCAACAGACTCAACTAGAGCTAGTGCGTTATTAAGATTGAAAAAATTTGGAACTGGGTTTATCTCGATGGTAGAATTCATCTGTTGAAGCCTAGTGCTTGCCACTTCGGCTTTGTTTTGTCCGACGTCTTGTTCTGTGAATAAGATCTGCCGTTGAAGGTTGGAAAGGGAGACTTGGTCGCCATCAACGATGGTGATGTGTCCGACGCCTGCGGCTGCGAGATATTGTAGGACAGGGCAGCCAAGGCCTCCAGCACCTACGACTAAAACCTTGGCGGCTTTGAGTCGGAGTTGGCCCTTTTCACCGACCTGTGGAAGAGTGAGGTGGCGTGAGTAGCGTTTTCTTTCAGAATCGTTTAACATGGATCACTCATTGCTTTAACTTGGTTTGCTTTTTAAAATTCGGTTGATTCATTTATTTTAGTCAATTGAGTTCTCATTATTTGATCTAGTCATTGACTGTTGTCGGACTTGAGCGGGGTGCTCTTAGGTTTTGGTTGAACTTTTGTAAGTATATTTTATTTAATACAGAATTAAATTCATTCGTACTGTTATAGGTGGAATATATTCTCTACTATCTAGCTCGTTTATATGTTCACCTTAATATTTTGATTCTAGCTTGTCATTAGCACACTTTATTTTTTGATTCTATTTTAGATTAGACTTTTTAATTGGACTTATTTTGTCCAGCTTTATCATAGGCAGCATCCCAGTCTTTCCAGACTGGCTCGAGTCCGCTGGCCCTGAGTGATGCGGCTAATTCTTTTGGAGATCGTTGGTCGTCTATACTGAATTGCTCGAGTGAACTGTCTTCGCCTTCTGCGTATCCACCTGGGTTGGTCATCGAGCCTGCACTCATTGTCGTCACACCGAGATGAGCTAAGTTGTCTCTCATTGATTCAGATTCTCTCGTCGATAAAGAAATATCAATTTCTTCTCGATATAAACGCCAAGCAAATATCAATTGAGCCAGATCTCTGTCTGTCATTTCAACTTTTGGTTCTAAACCACCGGCGTGAGGTCTTAGCCTCGGAAAGCTGATACTGTATTTGGTTTGCCAGTATTCTACCTCAAGGTATTCCAAATGAAGCGCTGTGAAGAAACTATCCACACGCCAATCTTCTAATCCGAAAAGGGCGCCCAGGCCAATCTTGTGAATCCCAGCCCTACCGAGGCGATCAGGTGTCTCGAGTCTGAACTTGAATATTGACTTCTTACCTTTGGGGTGATGCTTCTTGTACTCAGCTTGATGATACGTTTCTTGATAAATCATGACTGCATGGGCACCGTGCTTACGAAGTTCGGCGTATTCTTTTTCCTCTAAAGGCTGCACTTCAATGGAAATGTTTGCAAACCACGGACGTATGATATCTAAGGCTTCCTTGAAGTAATCCATACCTACGATTGAGTTGGCTTCACCTGTCACTATCAATACATGGTCAACGCCGAGTTCTTTGAGAACCACAACTTCTTTCATAATTTCATCAGGTGTCAATGTGCGGCGTGGAATTTTGTTATCCATACTAAACCCGCAATAGGTACAGACATTGGTGCACTCATTGGAAAGGTAAAGTGGAGCATAGATTTGCATAGTAGAGCCAAAACGACGGCGTGTGAGGTCTCGAGCTTTGGCTGCCATGGGTTCGATGTAACTTGCCGCGGCTGGGGAAATCAGTGTCCCGAAGTCTTGGAGTGACAGTCTAGAATTTTTTGACAAGACAGTTTCAACATCCACACCGGTGGCATTTTGAATCTGATGATGAATGGTGTCCCAATCATGCTGTTGAAAAGTTTCGTAAAAAGACATCAGGTGGTCGTTTCTTTAAATTGTTATTAGAGCGTGTCTAAGAATCCAGTGAGTGGTGAAGTTGCTTGAGCTTCTAACTTGGGTGCGGCTAGCTTAGCTAGAAATGCCATGCGCCCGGCTTCAACTGCCATGGCAAAAGCTTGACCCATTTGAACTGGGTTTTTGGAGGCTGCAATGGCGGTGTTGACGAGTACTGCGTCTGCGCCCATTTCCATTGCTTCAGCTGCGTGGGACGGCGCCCCAATTCCAGCGTCCACGATCACAGGTATTTTGGACTGCTCGATTATGATGCGCAGGAACGTTTTGGTCTCTAGTCCGAGGTTGGTGCCTATGGGTGAGCCAAGTGGCATGACACCTGCAACTCCAACTTCTTCAAGCTGTTTACAAAGCACCGGGTCTGCGTGGATATAGGGCAAAACCTGGAACCCGTTTTTGACTAGCTCTTCGGCGGCTTTGAGTGTGGCGACAGCGTCAGGCATCAGGTATTTGGGGTCGGGATGAATCTCTAGCTTGACCCAATTGGTGTGCATGGCTTCTCGTGCGATTTCAGCGACGAAAAGGGCCTCTTTAGCATTTCTGACACCACTAGTGTTTGGAAGCAAATGAATTCGCTCAGTATTGATAGCATCAATGATCGGGTCTTCTCGTTCTGCAAGCTCGACTCTTTTGAGAGCAACTGTGACCATCTCAGTTTGACATGCGTCAAGAGTTTGGCTCATGAGTGTTTGGGACGCGAATTTGCCGCTTCCCGTAATGAGGCGAGAACCTAGATTTAGGTCGCCAATTTTGAAGAGGTCGGCGTTGGTTTTTTGCATTTGGTTTTTGCTTTGCATGTGAGTCGTCTTTACTTTTTACGGAAATTTTGATTTTTGCTCTGGTTTTGGCTTCTGCATTTGGCTTTTGCCTGGGGTTTGCATTGGAGTCATCTTCACTTTAGATAGACATTTTAATTTTGGTTCAATGGCTTATCATTTAGGACGAATATTTTGGATTTAAACTCGTTTCAGTTATTCAGCTCATCTATTTATCAGGCGTCTTGGACTCAAGGTTCCAGTGATTGACACTTTTTTTGTTAAATCAGAGTTCACTGAAGCTGATTGCGTTTGAAAAGACTTCGTATGCTTGGCTAATTGCGGCAGCTTGCTCGTGTGCTGAAATTGCGGAGCAGATTGCTAGCCCTTGGACGGGTTGAGTGGAGGCGGAATTTATGTTTTCTAATGAAATGCCGCCGATGAGTACGATCGGAATCGGCGCCAAGATTTCTGCGCACTTTTTGATTTCTCCTAAGGTCATGGGCTCAGCTGAATTGACTTTGGTTGTGGTTGTATTGAATGGACCTAGGCCTACATAGTCTGCTACATTATCGCGTTTGGCTTTTTCGGCGTCTGCTATGCTGTTGACAGTCACTCCGATAATTTTGTTTTTGCCTAGTACATTTCTAGCGACTTGCGCTGGCAGGTCGTTTTTGCCTAGGTGGACTCCGTCTGCTTTGATTTTGGCTGTGGCGGTCACATCGTCGTTGATGATTAAAATAGTACCTGACTCTGATGTGATGGCGCGGATTTCTTGAAGCATTTCTAGATGTTCAGGGTAGACCAATTTTTTGGTGCGGATTTGAATCCACTTCGCGCCTGCTGCGCAGAGTGCTTTGACTTGCTCTAAATGTGAGAGTCTTTGGGGGATTGGTTTTTCTTCAGGTGACTTAGATTCTGAGTTTGGAGTCTCATCTTCAGTTTGACTTTCGCCATGACTTTGACTTTTCCATGGATTGATGGACTGAGTTGCTTCGTCAATAGTAAGAGCTTGGAGTTTGAATTTTTCAAGGATATCGGGTTTCATGAGAGCTCCGGGTTCAATGTCGAATGATTGTTCTTAACAATTAATTCTGAGTTAGCTAAAGTTTTGGGGGAGTTTGGTAAGTCGGTAGGAATGGTCCAGGTACCGATGAGACTTTGACTTGATTTTAAATATTGTGCCATTTGAATCTGTGCACTTTGACAGGCTATTGGTAAGAGTTCTAAGTGGGCTAATTTACTTGCTATTAAACTCGCTAGGACACAGCCCGTGCCTCTTTTGGGTGAGGCTTTTTTTTTGGGTTGTGAGAATTTTAGGATTTGACCTTCTACATAAAGGATGTCAGTCACTGCAATATCTATGTTTGGCGAATCCGGTAAATTCGGCGAGTTTGAGAGGGACTCATCTTTGGCGTGTCCACCTTTAACAAGCACAGCCGGTAATTTTTGGATTTGTTGATTTACATTTTTGTGATTTATTTGGGATTTATTCCATGTCTCGAATTTTCCGTAGATTTTTTCAAAGAAGGGAGCTTCTTCTAAATTTGGAGTGATGAGATCTATTAGAGACATCCACTCACCTAGATCGTCTAATTGCTTGCTCCAAGGAACTGATTCTTTTGCGAAACTTGCTTTGAGAATGGGGTCCCAAATGATTTGAATATCTGGGTTCACTGTTTTGAGGATATCTATTAACGGAAGTGCCCATTCAAAACTGGGGATCATTCCAATTTTGACGATTTTGAAATGAGTTCTTTTGAGTAGTGATTTCAATTGACCCATTGCGTCAGTATTTGGAGTACCAATTTCTTCAAACGAATTATCGTTTTGAATAGTTTGAGTTGAAATAATGACTTGAGCCAAAACACCTTGAGATTCAGATGTTTTTACATCAGCTAAAACACCCGCGGCGCCAGAGGGGTCAAAACCGCCAATGACTAGAATGGTGGGGCGTTCGATTTCTAGAAATTCTTCCTTCAGATTGAATTTTTTTGAAGATGATGATTTCATTGAGTCAAACCGCCTGAATCATCTTCAGATTGTTTTTGAACTCGTGTGCATTCGGCTAAGAGAGTTTTAATTTTTTTAATTGGATCATTGGATTGCCAAACACATCCGAGAACTGCCACGCCATCAAAACCAAGTTCTTGAGCCTGAGAAATTTTATCTTCATCAATACCACCAAGCGCATAGAGATCAATACTTTGATCGTTTTTTATATGCTGAATACGCATATTGGATAATTGGCCCTTTAATTTGTCAAGATCAAAAGGAGTGTCATAACCTTCCTTAGAGATTGAATTCCATATGGGGCTTAAAAACGCAAGGTCATACTTATGAGCATCAAATCTCAAATCATCTATCTGATGAAAAGATCTTGAGATTTTGACTACATCAAAGGTTGTTCTTATTTCCTCAATGGACTCAGTGAATTTATCTTCTTCGTCTGAAATTTCTTTTAAGTTATCCTTAAAATGAACTCGGCGAAGCCCCAACATTATAGGCCAACCTAGAGGCCCATGTATGGATATTTTAGTTAATTCATTCTCGTTAAAATTTGCCAAAAAATTTTGTAACTCCTCGAAGCCCCATGATTTTTTACGCAAATGAAATGCTTCTACCCCCATAGCTAAAGCTTCCTTCACTATGGAAACTTCAGTATGAGTATCGACCCCCGTCCTAGATAATCTCCTGGATACAATACTAGCCGGTGAATAGTCAATAGGAGAGCTAACGAGAATGAGTTTCATTAGTTGATTTCCTGATAGAGCTCAGCCCCGGACTCGTTGAATTTTTTGGACATTTCATCCATGCCTTGTTCAAGAGCTGTGGCTTCATCAATTTCTTGTTTGGCTGCATAGTCACGAACATCTTGAGTGATCTTCATTGAACAGAAACTCGGTCCACACATCGAACAAAAGTGAGCCACTTTAGATCCATCTTTAGGCAGAGTCTCATCATGATATTCACGTGCAGTATCTGGGTCAAGTGATAAGTTGAATTGATCATTCCAACGGAATTCAAAACGAGCACGACTTAAAGCGTTATCTCTGTACTGTGATCCAGGATGGCCTTTGGCAAGGTCAGCTGCATGAGCTGCAATCTTATAAGTGATCACGCCGTCTTTGACATCTTTTTTGTTTGGAAGGCCAAGATGTTCTTTAGGAGTCACGTAACAAAGCATTGCACAACCGTACCAACCAATCATCGCTGCACCAATACCTGATGTAATGTGATCATAGCCTGGAGCGATATCTGTAGTTAATGGACCTAGTGTGTAGAATGGAGCTTCGCTACATTCTTCTAGTTGTTTTTCCATATTCTCTTTGATGAGATGCATAGGTACGTGACCTGGTCCTTCGACCATGACTTGAACATCATGTTTCCAAGCAATCTTCGTTAACTCACCTAGAGTTTCTAACTCACTGAATTGAGCTTCGTCATTGGCATCTGCAAGAGACCCTGGGCGAAGTCCATCACCTAGTGAGAAAGCCACATCATACTGTTTCATGATTTCACAGATTTCTTCAAAATGAGTATATAGGAAGCTTTCTTGATGATGAGAAAGACACCATTTGGCCATAATCGCTCCACCACGAGAAACAATACCTGTCACACGTTTAGCAGTCATCGGAACATAGCGAAGTAATACGCCAGCATGAATAGTGAAATAATCCACACCTTGCTCTGCTTGTTCAATCAAAGTATCGCGATAAAGTTCCCAAGTGAGATCTTCAGCTTTGCCATTGACCTTTTCAAGTGCTTGATAAATAGGCACAGTACCAATAGGTACAGGAGAGTTACGAATAATCCACTCACGAGTCTCGTGAATGTGACGACCAGTTGATAGATCCATAATATTATCAGCACCCCAACGACATGCCCATACTGCTTTTTCTACTTCTTCTTCTATAGATGAAGTCACAGCTGAGTTGCCGATGTTGGCATTGATTTTCACTAAGAAATTACGACCGATGATCATTGGTTCTGATTCTGGGTGATTAATGTTATTTGGAATAATCGCGCGGCCAGCGGCTACTTCATCGCGGACAAATTCAGGAGTGATGAAACCCGTTGGAGTGTTGGCTCCGAAGCTTTGACCTTTATGTTGGTGATCTTGCTCTTTGAGCTCATCAATGCGTTGGTTTTCGCGAATAGCGATGTATTCCATCTCAGCTGTGACGATGCCTTTTTTAGCATAGTAGAGTTGAGAAACATTTTTGCCTTTCTTGGCGCGGAATGGTTTTTCCAAATACTGGAAGCGCAAGTGGTCCAGCTCAGAATTAGCCAGCTGCTCACGAGCATATGAAGATGAAATTTGGTCAAGTTGCTCAACATCACCACGAGCTTCAATCCACTCTTGGCGAATCTTAGGGATCCCTTTGCGAACGTCAATTTCAATGGTAGGGTCAGTATATGGACCTGAAGTGTCATAAACTGTCACTTTAGGGGTTTCACCATCCATTTGTTTGCACTTGATATCTTCTACATAAATCTCACGCATCGCCACTTTGATGTTGTGAACTTTGCCAGGGATGTAAACTTTTTCAGATGACGGAAAAGGTTCTCTTGAAAGTGATTTGTCTGTTGGCAGGTTTGCCTGACTTGTCGAATTAGCCATGATGGTCTCCTTTAGCCGCCTTGAGTGGCGCTGATGATTAAAATTTGGTCTTGGTTTTCAAAATGGTGTTTGAGCCAGTTTGCTTTGGGCAAAACACTTTGATTGACCGCAAGGGCCAGCCCATTCTGATTTGAAATTGATAAATGGCTCAAAAGCTCTTCGACTGAAGGGGCTTGAGCAAATCTATGGCTGGTGCCATTAATGTCTAGAATTACTTCGTTCACGAACGACTCCCTCCGGCTTAATGAAAAGCATCAGGTTCAATGGGTCAATCTCAGCCGGTACTTCCGGCGCCCCAGGTTCAGGTTCAAAGATAGGAAAAAGTAGGTGCCTAGGTAGCTATTATACATAAAAGCATTATTCAATACAATATTGTATTCTTCATCTTGAAAAATATCTAGATCAAATCCCATAAACTTACGTAGGGTGATATTGGGCTCAAAAGGTGAATGCTTGACTGAGCCCTTGAGATGACCTAAGAATTAATTTTTCCAATTCATGGAAAAAATCATGTACAAACCCTGGATGTAAATTTTCAAAAACAAGGTGACTTTCTAGGAAGTCTAAGTCGTAATAGGCTTCTATTTTAAATGTGAAGGAATCACTTGAAGCTTCACAAACTAAGCAATGTCTGTAATCTTTTGTATTGATTTGATTTGTCGGTTGTATTTGAGGACTCAGGCTAGAGATTAAATATCCAGAAACTTTATTTAATTGCCCCCTATGAGGGTTCATGTCAAGAAAAACTTATCTTGGCGAAGCGAATCAGGCCGTTCAGATCCTTAAATTTGTCAAAAGTGTGTTGCATATCAAATTTCTCAGATAAAATCCAACTCTCAAGCTCGTCAACTTGACCAGTTCCTAGCTCAAAAATGAGGACACTTCCTGATTTAACATGGGCAATGGCGTCTAAAAAGATTCTTTGAGGGATTTCTAGGCCGCTTTCGCCTCCCAACAAAGCCAAATGAGGATCAAAATCTCGAACTTCAGGCTCAAGGCCTGCTATATCAGCTTGCGGAATATAAGGTGGGTTTGAAATGATTAAGTCAAATTTTTCAGATTTATCTACAGCGCTGAAGCTATCGCTTTGAATCCAATGAATAGATTGGGATTCGTAAGAATTAGCTTCGTCTGATTGCTCTGATATACTGTTCTTTGCCTCATTAATCAGACGTTCGTTGACTTGCGCCAGCTCTAAAGCTTTTAGAGAAATATCAATTCCTGTGAATTCATGATTAATTTTTGCCGACTCTAATCGCTTGGCTTTGACTAAAGTTTCAGCCAATTCACCCATGAAAGAGAGTATAATTGCACCGGTTCCTGTACCTATGTCCACTATTTTTAAAGGTTTGGACTCGGCGGAACCTTCAGCAGCTTCTTGAGTTTGGCACATTGCAACTAAACTATCAAGTCCTAGGTCAACTAATGTCTCCGTCTCAGGCCTTGGGATTAAAGCGTGAGAATTGCACTTAAGCTCTAAATGCCTAAATCCAGTCGTCCCGATAATGTGCTGGAGAGGCTCTCTTTTACCGCGTCTTTGAATTAAAGGTCGCAGTGGGGCCAAGTCTACATCGTGCATAGGGCGATCAAATTGAAGATAAATTTGCATCCGCTCAAGTTTAAGTACATGAGCTAGTAGCAACTCAGCATCAAGCCTGGGGTTAGGAATTCCTTTGGCCTCAAACCACTTAGTTGTCTTTTGGAGAATAGCTAGCAGTGTTGGGGTGCTCACGCTTCTTCCATCCCCGCTAGTTTCTCCTGTGCATCAGCCATTTGTAGAGCGTCGATCATTTCTTGGATGTCACCACCAACAAAAGCTTCAAGCTTATAGAGAGTCAGGCCAATACGATGATCTGTAATACGGCCTTGAGGGTAATTATATGTGCGGATCTTTGCGGATCGATCACCTGTACCGACTTGACTCTTACGATTAGCGGCTTGCTCTGCTTGAGAGTCGGATATCGCTTTATCTAGGAGTCTAGACTTGAGCTCTTTTAGCGCTTTGTTTTTATTTTTAAGCTGAGATCTTTCGTCTTGGCATGCCACTACCACACCTGAAGGTAGGTGAGTAATACGGATGGCAGAGTCAGTCTTGTTGACATGCTGTCCACCGGCACCTGAGGCGCGATAAGTGTCAATCTTAAGGTCTTCGTCTCGAACGTCCACATCAACATCATCAGCTTCGGGTAGAACTGCTACAGTTGCAGCTGAGGTATGCACTCGCCCCTGAGATTCAGTGGCAGGTACTCGTTGAACTCGATGAACACCTGATTCAAACTTAAGTATACCGTAGACTCCATCGCCTTCGATATTGACTTTAACTTCTTTATAACCACCGCTCGTGCCTTCGTTTGCATCAGAGAGAGAAAATTTCCATCCTAGTCTAAGACAATAATTTTGATACATACGAACCAAATTACCAGCAAAAATAGAGGACTCGTCTCCACCAGCTCCAGCACGGATTTCTAAAATAACATTGGAAGTGTCGTGTGGGTCTTTGGGAATCAACAAAACTTGAAGTTCGTCTTCTAAAATGGGAGCTAATTTTTCAAGTGGAGGGAGCTCTTCTTTGGCAAGCTCCACCATCTCAGCATCATCGCCATCTGCAATAATCTCGCGGTATTCTTCTATATCCGATAAGATTTGAAGGTATCTACGGCCTTCGATGACAGACTCCTCAAGGTCACGATAGGCCTTGTTGAGTTTTGAGAATTTGTCAGGATCTATCACAACCTCAGGGCTGCCCATTTCGCTTTCAATCTCTTCGTACTTCTGGATTACTTTTAAAACTTTATCTTTCATATAGATAAATGTAAAAATATTGAGTTGCTTTAGCTTATTTTACCTTGCAGTAGACTCGTTGAGGAGATTCCACTAGCCTAGATCGTCTTGAAAGAGGTTCTAAAGACTAAGAAGCGGACAATTTCCTCTATACTCAAGACTTTTAACGAATAATGATCACTTTAATCAAATGATTCCTGCCACCTTGTTCTTTTATTGAAATATAATAAACGCCAGAACTCACTTGGCGGCCTGAATGGGTTCGTCCATCCCATTGAATCTCTCCGCCTTGACTATCAATACTGCTGAACTTTTTGACAATCACTCTAGCGCTATTGAGTACCAAAACTTCCGACTGATAAGCCACGTTATTAATATGCATCACTGAGTGTTTTTTTAGTTTAAATGGGGTCGGATAAGCATAAGGAGTTAGGCCTGAATTGACATCTTCATTAATCAGTCGAACACTTGATTCAATTCTAGAGATCGCTCTTAAGTGAGCAACCCATATATCTCCAGTTAACGCATCAAGGTGGAAATCAAAAATCTCATCGCTAGCTAATCCATCTTGTGAGCTTATTTTAGAAACACCTGTGTTGGTAACCTGAGTTTGGGATGTTAAAATTTTATGCAGACCTTCATCCGAAGCTACCCATAGATTTCCGAAAACATCCACTTCCATATCTCGATATGATTTTTGTGGTAAATTAAGCTGGATTGTCACATTAACCAAAGTGTCAGGATAACCCTCTGGGCAAAGACCGGAATTGTTGTTGAGATCACAAAGAGTATACAAACCACCTGCCCCTAAAACCCAGAGTCTATCGTTTAAATCTTGAACTGTTTTGATGCCACCAGGGACATGTTTGGCGCCGATGGTTTTTAGAATATTTATACTGCGATTATCAAAATCACCTTGAACCTCAAATTGGTATAAGTTATTCGGCCCCATAATAAGGAAGGTATCATCTCTTTGTTGAGAGAGTTGGGTTAGTTCAGCACTTTCACTAGCAATCAGAGCACAACTCAGACGGCCATCAGTGTTGATGAAGCCAATTTGAGCTGTGTTTTTTTGAAATGTATGAAAAATGATTTCGTTGTTTTCGTCTTTCAATGTCATCGTCGGCACGACTGAAAAGAACGTATTATCATAAGCTAGGCAGGCATCTGTGCTGCCATTGTAGATTTGATATTGAGGAGTCACTAATGGGTTATTGGCAGATTGAAGAACACTAATCCCTCCACCCCAACCCGACGACGAAAGAGTTCCCTCTTGAGAAATACTTAATGTCTTAAGGCTTTTAACAAAGGTCTTGGGGGCCTCACCATAAAAAGAGTTTCGCCCTATAATACTCCAATCTCCCTGATGGCCTCTTCTGAAGTAATTCACTCCTACTCCAAGCATCGTATCATTATCTAAAGCGCTCACATACACTTGTCCGTATTGATCAGAAGTAATCTCCGAAGGCACATAAAAAGGAAGCCCCTTGAATTCATGTATAGTCCATCTTTGATTTTTATATCTCGCCAAAATCGAAGAGGGTCCTATAGCATATATTACCTCATCAAATTGAATAAGTTTATTAAACTCAACATCATAATTTGGATTGGGGGCTTGCGCATCGCCAACGAACCAAGTAGTTGAGTCTTTATGTGAAATCGAAGAAGTTTTGCGAGCATCAAGCTTCATGCTTACCCATATAGAAGGGTCAGCAATATTAAGCCAATCACCGGCTTGATTAAAGCTTTGATCTATGTTTTCGAGATTAATTGTCGTGACAAAAGCTTGAGTTTGAGTTTGTACAATCAATGAATCCTGAACGCCTCGAATAAGTTCTAGTTTCACAATGTTTTCATTTTTTAATGATGTACTACTTAGCTTGTGTATTGAATAGATTGAGCGATTTTTATTGATATCAAATATGCTGATTTGATCGTCAAAAGTAATAAAGAGGTAATTTCCACCAGTGGCCATTCCAGAATTTAGAACATCTTTTTGTGTGTGGCTAAAATCCGAGTGAATCACTTTAAATTCTGATGTTGAGTTTTCAAAACGCGAAATTAACCCATTGCGACCCACGGCAATGACTTCAGAAGAATCTGTGACGACTATACCTGACATCTCGGTTGTACCCAGCCCTTCCGAGCTAGTCCATTTGGTAGATTTATTTTTATAATATTTGAATATTCCGCCGTTGGTGGCAGCCCAAATTTCGTCTTGTTTGGAAGCGATTTGATGAATTTCACTCACATTGGTCCATGTTTGGATATCACCAGGGAGCGCCTGGACCCAGCCGATAAATAGCAAGAATATAAAACCCACCAGTGTCATTTGTCTCATAATAAATCTTTCCAAAAATCTTGGAAATTAAATCCAAGAATCTGATCGTCCAAAATAAAAATTCTGCTACTCTCTAAAGTCATTTTAGTACACTTTACTCGTTCTTTATTTGTTATAAGAACTTGCGCGTAGGGCTTTGTATCTAGTAGAAATAACAATTTAGACTCCAATTGACGACTATGATCTCTTAAAGAAAAAACCTCATCAAATATAAAGCCTCTTTGCTCTAGACAATACTTTAACCCCTCTTGGTCTCCACCTGACAACAATAAGGAACTTGAAGCTTGGAAATCCCACTTTTTAGCTTGATTATTTACTGGCGTATCTTCAGACCAATTGATATTTTTTGACCAATGCAAGTCTATTTGATTGTTTTTTCGAGTTTTATGGTTTTTAGGCAAGCTTCTTAAATCCCCCAAAGGCCAAAGATTGCGCCAGTTGGCTTGGTAATGAGATCTAAACAAACCAATATGAATTGAGTCGTCTAATGCTGGGTCTTCCCAACCACCATCAAAGAGGTAGTATTTATATTCTGGGTTTTCTCGGATACTCAAAGATCGATTTGAGGTGATAACCACTTTAACACCGAGCTCCATCAAAAACAAGGCGTCATCTGATGGTTTTGCCAAATCCCTATGCACGTCATAAGAAAGAACTAAAACCTGGTCGAGATTATTTAAAGCTTTGAGGAGGTGATAACAAAACTGAGTTCGACCGGCGCCAGAAATATGAGGACTCCCGACGACAATCCCATGCTGTCCTACTTTCAATATTTGGCTCACTAAGGGGCGTCTTTTTAAATTCAATTGGCAATTGAGAAACTTCAATAGTTCTGTCAGGAGTAGAACGGGTGTCAGGAAGTATTTCATGCCTTGGGTCAATTGAACAATTCCTTGACTTTTTAATGGTTAATATAAGATAATGAAAATTATCAGAGAGACTAAAGGTACAAATGGATATTCTAGCAGTCAAAAGACGATTAATGATGTTCTTAGATAATAATGAAGAGCTCGTTAAAATGTACCTAGATAGATTTGGGGTGGAACTCTCTATGCCTAATATCAAAGCTATTCGAGAAATGACCGCTCCTGATCAAGAAAAGGCTGAACCTGGTGAAGATCCGCTTTATACTATCAAAGTCCAATGCCCGGTCTGTAAAAATCGGGATATTCAAGCATGGGAGCTGAGATCCAAATCTCAAGTGACTGTTTTAGATCCATTTATGATGCCTATCTATAGCAGTGCAGGTGACTATCGTAAAGTGAATTATCCCCATTATGCAGTGACTGTCTGTCCTAAATGTTATTTCGCTAGTCCTGATAAAAAAGATTTTAATGTCTGGAGCCGAACTCGAAACGAATTTCAAAAATCAAATATGAGTCCGAGTATCATTGTCGAGCTAATTCACAATATGGGAGTAAGACAATCACTTGCAGAAGAATTTGACACAACTGCCAACCCTTTATTGAAGGTCAGAAATTATAGTGGTGCAATTAATTCCTATCGCTTGGCAATTAAAAGAGTGGAAACAGAAATTACTTTTGGCGTTAATTCTGCAACCTACAAGAAAGCCAACTATTGGCTGAAAATTGCATTAATCCAACGATTAAATAATTTAAACTTTGATGAAAGTTTAAATCTAGCACGCGAAACATTGCAAACAACCTATCTCAAAACAGACTTTCCCAATGCCGAACATGAGTATCAAGGTACTTATGTTCTATCTGCGCTGGAGCTCTACTTTAAGAATAATAAGCTATGCCGAGAATACCAAAGTAGCCTAGATCGAATCAAATCTGAGCTCAACGCAGTAAATAGTCCAAACTTAAACTCATGTTTAAAGTGGATTAATAAGTGTAAGCGACTCTGGGATGATCGAAATCGGGAAGACCTTTGGGATTTACCCAAATAACCCCAAACTCCACACTATCTGAACTTTAAAAAACTCAACATCCTAAATATAAATAGTGAAATAAAACTTAAAGTCCTGAAAATTATAATCCGATATAGAAGATAAGAATACTCTTAAACACGGATATCATCATGGCAGAAGCACTATCAGTCGGCGGACTAGCATCAGGGTTGGATACAAATGCCATCATTGATGGTTTGACTGATTTAGAGCAATTGCGTGTGACTAGAGAAGTTAGAAAGCAAATTGATGTTGAAGATCAGAAAAAAGCTTATGAAGACTTGGTTACTCGCATCGCGAACTTCGCCAGTAAAGCTGATTCCATTAGTGACATGGAAAATTTTAACCTTTACTCTGCCAGCTCTAATCTTGAAGAAAATGCCACAATCTCTGGTGGCGAACAAGCAACTCCAGGTTCATTTGAATTAGAAATTGAAGAATTAGCTAGCTCTCAAAAAATAGCTTCCGGTGCCTTTGCCTCTACTACAGTAGCCATGGGCTTCGCTGGTTCTTTTGAAGTATCAAATACTACTGATGCGATTGAAAATGACCCAAGTAAAACTACTACTGAAATTGAACTTCTTGCCAGTGATACGCTTCAAGATGTCATGAATAAAATTAACGCTTCCGATGCCATTGGCATCTCAGCTTCTATCTTAACCTTAGGCGAAAACGATAATCGACTCGTACTAACTAGTAAAGGTAAAGGCTCAAACATGTACACCATGAATGAGTTAACAGGCAATGTTCTGACAAATACTGGACTAGGACTCATCGGTGACACTCAGCGTGCCCAAACATCTTATGATTTTAAATTAGGAGAAGGTGGTCCGGCAAAAGAGGCTAGCCTTCTCAGTGATCTTAGCACAGGTATTGGCCAAAACAACCTCACTGATGGTGATATACTTCGTATTAACGGAACGATGGCCGATGGTTCAGCGGCTACACAAACAGATTTGGTTATTGATACTGCCACAACCACAATGGCTGATATCTTATCTCAAATTGAAGTCGCTTTTGGTTCAAGTGTCACCGCCAATCTCAATGATTCTGGTGAGATTCAAATTCTAGACACTTCTTCTGGTGCTATTGAAATGACTTTAGACTTAAGCTTCGTTGATAGTGACGCTAGTGGTTCAAGTTTAGCTCTAGGCTCTTCAAAAATAGCTAACAGCTTTACTAACCTCATGCAAGAAGGTAAAAAAGCATTCTTCACCCTTGATGGAATCGCTAGTAGCTCCAATGGTAACAAAGCCGAAGGTATTGTTCAGGGTACAACTTTTAATCTTAAAAAAGTAACCGATCCGGGTGAAACTATTCAACTGAGCCTGGGCCGTGACTTTGCAGGGATTACAGAAAAAGTTTCTGGTTTCATGGAAGAGTATAATTCTCTTTTGAAGTTCATTGACGAAAAAACAAAGGTTCAAGTCTCTGAAAGTGATCAATCTCAAAACGATTTTGACAGTAATGATTCTAAAGAAGATGAATCTAAAAAAGGTGTACTCGCAGGAGACATGGGTATACGTCGATTGAGAAATGAAATTCAAGCAATTATGACGAGCAGTGTGGCGGAACTCGAAGACATCACTCAATACACTTCACTTTCTCGAGTAGGCATTACTACAAACGGTAGTACTGGCTTTCTCGAAATGGACAAAGAAGAATTTGAAAAGGCTATAAAAACAGACTTTGATGGTGTACGTCGCTTATTTGCAAGTTCGGGTTATTCTGATAACCCCAATCACGAACTCGGGCGTTTCACCAAAGACACTGTGGCTGGTATTTATAATGTCGATGCTGACAGTAATATTATGGGTGGTGTTACAGGGACTCGTATTGGTAAAGTTCTCACTGGTGGTGAAGGCAATACTAAGGGGCTGAGCATAGAGGCGGAAGCTGGCACGGGTTCTGGTACATTTACATTCTCTCGTGGTCTTGCCTCGAAAATGAATCTTTTTTATGAAGTGTCTAATGACTATGTCGATGGCATTTTTAAACAAACAACAGAAGCTTACGACACTAGAATTGATCGCTTTGATCAGCGTATTAATGATATGCAAGATCGAGTCGATCGCTTTAGAGCATCTCTCATTAAAGAGTATGCAGCCCTTGAACAAAGTGTACAACGATTGAATTCACAAAGCTCGGCTTTCCAGGCTCAAATGAGTTCACTTAGATAGGAGTACAATATGTACGGAAATACTCGAAATTATCAAAATACAGATATTGCCACTGCAGATCGTGGTAAATTAATTCTGATGATCTATGACCATTGCCTCAAGTGGTGTAATGCTGCTATTGATGCAATCGAGCGTGGTGATATTGAAACTCGTACTAAAGCAATCTTTAAAGTACAAGATGGTATCACTGAACTTCTTTGTGCTCTTGATTTTGATAAAGGTGGGGAAGTTGCTACCAATCTTCAACGCTTATATGATTTCTACAATCATCATTTATCAGAAGCAAACATCCAGAATTCTGCTAAAAATGTCCAAGAAGTTAAAACAATGATGAGTTCTCTTCGCGAGGCTTGGGTTCAGTGCTTTGACAATGTTCGCAAAACAGGTACCGTCAATATGAGTGCAGCTAGTCGCTCTAACGTTAGTCTTGTCGGTTAGATACCATTTTAAATTCTCTGCAGTTGAGAGTTTTAAGGAAAAATTATGCCAGTTCGTTTAGAAGAATATCAAGCCTTAGTAGGATCACTCAAGCATCTTCGTGCAACTTATGAAGAGGTGATTAATATCGGTGTTGAACTCAAAAAATGTCAGGGAACTGATGTTCCTAAATGGATGAATTCTAGACATCGTCTTTTGAGTCGTGGGCAAGAAATCACAGAACTTTTGGTTTGTTATTTCACTAATGCTCAGTGGATGGAATCTTTAAGTGTATCCCAAGCAGCTTGGGTCAGTGAGTTTCGCAAAAACATCGTGGAGATGGAACCTACTGTCCTTAGACAACACCATGAAATCATCCTGACTATTCGTAAAAAAAGCCAGGGCCTACGTAACAACTTGGTATCACAAAACAAACATCACAGGGCAATTAATGCTTATATCAATGCTCCAGGAAGTCGCACTGTTGCGGGTTAATTACGGGCTAAGTGTAGGATAAATTACTGATAATTTGAAATGCGTCGCTATACTATGGCGCGCATTTCTTGTCTTCTAGTATGGATTTGTTTTATAATTCCGCTGATGCCTGAATCACCCGTTCATATTCGGCAATTAACCTTAGAGTGATGACCTCCCAATCAAAAAATTCTTGGGCATGTATTTGGGCTTGAGCACATAGTTTAGTTCGAAGTTTTTCGTCAGAGTAAACTTTAAGAATTGCTTCCATTAAATCTTGTGGATTTTTCTCCTCAACGAGAAGGCCCGTTTTCTCATTAATCACTACATCGACAATGCCGCCGACTCGACTGGCTATAATTGCTGTGTGGGATACTATTGCCTCGATTAGCACCACACCTAAGCCTTCTGTGTCACCCTTGCTGTCGACGATAGCCGGTAAGACAAAGAGGTCGGCTTCTTGATAGACAGTCATTAAATCCTCAGTTGAAATTTTGCCAGGGAAAATAATGGGGAGATTGGGGGTCTTTGCAGCTAGAACCTTTAATGTATCTGTAGACTCACCACCTCCGACTATTTCTAGTTGCATGGTAGAAACGAGATCTGGATGTCTGCTAGCTAAAAGTTGAAATGCTTGAATCAAATACTCAATGCCTTTACGCTCGATATGCCGTCCTACAAAAAGGATTTTGAATGGGTTTGTATGTGAGAAATTTTGAACCGCAGGTTCGTTTGAATCTTGACTCACTGCATCCATTGAATCCTGGTCAATTTGTTCATTTATTACATGGCTTTTTATTTCAATAGACACAATGGATTCATCCACTTCAATAGGAGAGCCATAAGGACTTAACATGACATCTACATCAAGAACATCTAATACCTTGTCTCGTGTAAAGGACGAATTAGTCAAAACTCCATTAGCCATCTTGATGACTAGCTTTAAGCAAGGTCGTACAAAGAAAAATTTACGTTGTAGTAAAAGTGAGGCTCCGTGAAAATTAAGTAATACAGGAGTCCGTAGGATCAGTTGTGCTGGTAAAACCATCAAAGCATGTGGAAACGGCCAATGAACATGTAAAGCATCATAGCCGCGGCGCCAAGTGAGCCAGAAACACATCAAAGCGCCGATAATAATATACGGAATCGCTAGTAGTTGAAAAAGGGGGTTGCGCGCAAGCTTGGACGGTGCACCTTCATCATGAGTTAAAAACTCCCAAGGTCCAGGCGCATACCGGAAGCGGTGTACTTGAACTCCATCAATTTGGTGTGACTTGAGTGAGCGCCATGAAGGGGCTAGTATCTCAACTTCCACTCCTTTGGCAACTAATCTTGCCACAGTCTCACGCATCCAAGGAACTTCACTATCATCGTGATGTCGAGGATAGACACTCCCCATCATAAGAATTTTCACTGAGTCACTTGATCTGCTGGAATTAATTTCATCCGGCACTCTTTGAGCTCGACCAGATTCATCGCAATATCAAAACAAAAGGGATTGAGAGCTCCTAAATAATCTTCCAATTCACTTTTGCTGACACTGTGATAAAAAGACCAACTATCGGCTAAACCTTTGACTTCCAAAATAGGTGCAAATATTTTTTGTAATAGGATTAATGCGTCACCACTGTATCGGGCGAGGACGTTGAAATCAACTCCTTCAAAACAGCTGCGTTTCTCAAAATTTGAGGGGTCTTCGAGCCAATTACAAAATGAATTGCCCGCACCAGCGACCGCAGGATAGAGAGCATTGGGGTCTAACACAAGCCAATCACCCGCGACATAGCGCCACACTTGACCAAAACGAAATTCAGTGATAACCTCTTTAGCTAAGCTCTCTTTCATCAAGAGAAGAAACTCATCGAGAATATTTAAGTCAACTAGCCTGGACTCAACTTGATATCTAAAATTGATCCCGCTTTGGGAAGCACGAGTCAAAACGAGTTCGCGACCGACTTCTAATATTTTAAAATCCAAGAAGCAAAGTTGTTTAGGAAGAGAGCTCGAACTCAAGTTCTTCATCCACACCATTTCTTTTTCAGCTTGGTAATCTTTTTTGAGTAATTGGGAATGACGCTCAACTCGAGCTTCAAAGAAATCATTCCAACTCAGGTCTGGAACACCATTGAGCTTTAAGCTGTTTTCAATAAAACGACAATCCAGCGCCATCATCTCACGCACACCCGGGACCGGAATTTTGACCTCATCAAATGAGCCTTGCTGAAACTCATCCTTGAGGCGGCGCCAGGTACTATAAGGTAAAATTTCACCTACTAAATATGAACCCTGGCTCAGGTTATCTTTTTCAATGTATTGAGCTGTCGGGATAAATGGTAGGCTCAAAGACTCGTGCCTGAGCCAGATCTCTTCTAGTGCAAGCTCAAGAGGCACTCCCTTAAGAGTCTGAGATAAGTACCAAAACTCATCCCACTCACCATCGCCTAGAACCCAAGACTTCCAAGCCTCAAACCAAAGCCCTAACATCTGTGATCTCCAAGCCAGTCCCGTAGGGACCTGATTGTGATCCATGCCTTTGGCAAAGACGAGCATTTTTAATTTCCAAAGTGACCGAGAGCGACCATTTTTGAGTCTAAAAGGACGCCAAATGGGCCAGTTTTTTTCTCGAGCATGGACCTCAAGCGCAGCATCAGGATGAACCGCCTGAGGAAACTGAGTATACTCCAATAAAAATCTGTCGCTATAATGATCGCTATATCCATAGCTATCGGGAACCACATCAACATCAGGGAACTGTGGTAATGCTCGAAGCATCTCTACTTTGCGAGGCCCCTTAAAATTAGTACTAGCATACCTGGGAACTCGAAATAAACCCTTGGCCGGAAATTCCATTTCGGTGCCTACCACCTCATCACATGGTAAGATTTGAGACATCATTTTTTGATTCATATAAAAGTCAGCTGAGGCTGAGACCACCACCACACGATGGCCAGCGGCGCTATGCCCCTGCATGCGTGCAATCATTTCTGGATATAAAAATTTGGGTAAAACTTCGCGTACAAAACGAGAAGCGAGCTCACTGCGCTCTTCATCACTCAAGTAAGAAGTCGCTTTGAGTTGAAAGCGCTTGAGTGTGTGGGTTGAGATAATCTTAAGGCACCAGAGCACAAGGCCTAGGTAAACTATCCACCTGTGTTTGCGAAGCTGTGGTTTCTCTTCAAATAGAAAACAATTCCAATACAGAATACTGTCTCCACACATTAATGTATCGTCAAAATCAAAAAAGGCTATCACAACAAAATTCCTCATCACACTGGGGTTAAAAATTAGGTATTATTAAGTCATATACGGAGGAAGAGTCATGGTTAAATTGTTAAAAAAGCTGATCAAGCAGTCTGAAGTTCGAAAATTCGTTCAAAATGTATCTCAAGACAAACATATTCCCTCCAAAATCCGCCCTTTAGGCGATTCTGAAGTTGATATTTTAAAGTCGCAGGGGAATTTTTCTGAAAACTGGTCCTTGATTCAAGTGAGTCCTCAATTTGATCCGACCCGAGTCCGTAACAGCACTTTTGGTGGAGTTGTCATCTTACCAGCGTTTTTTGGAACTGTGTGCACCCCGGATGGGCTTTCAGTATCTACAGGGATTGATCATTGTCAAATTTACGATAGTGTGATTGAAAATTGTCATTTGTCTCAAGTGGCGACCATTAATCATATGATGATATCTCAGGGATGTGTCGTTCGAGGTGTAGGCTCTTTATCGCAAGTTGGGCTCACTCATTTTGGTATCGGTCGTCAATTATCAATTGGCTCAGAAACAGGTGGCCGAACTTTAGCCTCCTTCCCAGAGATGAATCATGAAATTGCTTGGGAAATTCTTTCTAACAAAGACGATCAAGAACTCCAAACCAGCATCCAAGAAATCATTGAAGAGTTCGCAGCTGAATGTGCTTGTAAACTTGGGTTTTTGGATCAAAATGTCATTATACAAAATACTCAGGCTATTCGAAATTCATGGATCGGGGCGGGCGCCTTAATTGATGGTGCTACTAAGATTCGTACATCTGTTATACTTTCCTCTTTGGAACAACCCACTATTATATCTGATGGCGCCGTCGTTGAAAAGTCTGCTCTTCAATGGGGAACCAAAGTCAGTGGTCAATCTATTGTCTCTGAATCCATCATACAAGAAGCCAGTGAAATTGGTGAACAAGCTCATATTCACTATAGTTATATCGCATCAAATAGTATTGTTTGTCGAGGTCAAGTCGTCAGCTCATTACTCGGACCATTTACTGGATTTAGACATCAAGGATTGTTGATATCTGTCCTCTGGCCAGAGGGGCGTGGTAATGTTGCTCAAGGTGTTAATATTGGATCAAACCACACTGGCCGCCAACCTGACCAAGAATGTTTCTTAGCCAAAGGTTGTTTTTTTGGACTAGGATCACAAGTTCAATTTCCTTTACACCTTCTAGAAAGCCCATGGGCTCTGATTGCCGCAGGCACTCGACTACGCCCCCAGCGGATTGAGTTTCCATTTGCACTTCTGACTAATAGTGGGGATAAAACCATGATCCGCCCAGGTTGGATTTATGGTGAAAATGCCTTTATGCTCACTCGTTGTGAAAAGAAATTTAGCGAACGCAATCATTCAAGACGCCATAATTTTGATACCCATGTCTTAGAAGAGTCGACCACTCGCCTTGTACTCAAAGCTGTGAGCCGTTTGCAAAATATCAAAGTACTCAAACAAAGTTATAGTGAAAGAGACATCCCAGGACTCGGTGGTTGTCTACTCAATGAAATTGATCGTCAAAACGCAATCACCTGGTACCTCAATTATCTGGAACGATATGCGCTTTATAAATCACTGGAAGCATTTGAACTCAAACCACAACTACTAGACACCAAGATGCCTGTAGTCAAAGAGATATTCCGTGGTGAAGTCATGAAAGAAATATCTAAGCATGTTTCATTCCCAGCCAAGACTGTTTTGATTTTAAAACAGTTCAGAACTTTGGAAAAAAATTGGAAAGAAAGCATCATCGCCTCACTGGATAAAGACTTTGATCGTGGTGAGAACATTCAAGAAGATTATTCATATACCCACCCGACCTGGGACGTGAAAAACTTTTGGATTGAAGAACATTTTCAAGCCGCCAAAACTCGTTGTCAAAATTTGATTGATGCTGCTAGAGAATAAATCTTGAGTCAATTATCTGAAGATCATCAGCTGACTCATTTGGAAGTCAAAGATGCAAAAAATCATAGTCATCAGCCTCAAGTAGAAGTTCAACTTGAGCTTTGGTTGATCAACGTCAGTGATGTCGAAAATGTTGGCGGACTCTTTAGATTGTGTGATGCGCTCAATATTAGACACATACATCTAGTAGGTGAAACTCCAACCCCACCAGACAAGAAACTCACTAGAGTGGCTCGTCATACTGAAGTTCATGTCCCTTGGACTTATTATGAACAGTCGGTCGCAATTCAAATTATCGAAGCTCTTAAAGAGAATCCCGATAACTACTTGTGTGGACTCGAGATCACTTCTGAGAGTCTAGACCTTTCTAAGATACACTTGGCCATTCATGCGCATTATGAAAATTTGACCGGCTCGATGACAGGACAAGATTCCATCGAATTAAGTACACATAGAATTCATTTATTTCTAGGGAATGAAAAGCATGGTTTGAATCATGAGCTTGTTCAACTTTGTCATCAGTGTGTTGATATCCCTATGCTTGGTCACAACTCTTCTATGAACGTGACTCAAGCTGCTGGAATTGCCGCGTGGACTTTATTGCATAATAAGGATTAATGTTTAAGGTTTAAAACTTAAAGTTTAAAGCCTGACTCTATCGAACGAGTCTTTTCATCGATGACTTCAATAAAATACAGACCTTCGGTCAAATGTGAGACATCAAATACCGTGGATGAGGAACCTTGTATACTCTGATGCGACATCAACGACTGACCTTTTAAATCCGTTATATTTACTCGTAGCTGGCCTGGCTCAAAACCAGTGATGCTAAGCTGTGTATGACTCATCTGCGTTTGGATTGATGAAGCTTGGCTTGAAGTACTAAGAGTCGTGGCATTATCTTCACTGACATAGCTCACCTCAGTCGCACTAATCACTACATGGTAAGCAGACATCGCAGGTAGGCTGATTGAATACTTATTCTGCTGAAGTGCACCCACATCTACGATAGCGCTAATATCATAAGAGCTTCCATTAATACCATAAACACTCTTAATCACTGGTGCCATGACTGAGGATGTCAGGTCCACTTCAAAATCTTGAGCTAGACTTAATTCCTTATTGATTAAAATAATGTGTACCTCATTGGTCTTTGGATCAAGGCTGCTCCAAACAGAAGCTTTGTCTAAATTATCCCACTCGCTCTTAATTGAAATATTTCCAAATTGGGAAGATTGACCATCATAATTGGTAAAGAGCTTATAAGCTGAGTGAGTATAAACACCCTGGGTTGTAATATCTAGATCCCATCGAGTGGCAATATCTAAACCATTTGCTCCAAACACACCCAGAAGATCCGTCATGGCAATTCCATTAGAAATATCCGTATCATCTCCATACCCAAATTCACCAATCATCAGCTCAATACCAGGAAAATACTGATGAATACTTTTATCAAAACGATTTAATATTTGATGAGGCTCACCAGGGAAAAAAGAATTCGTTAACCAGCTCGGCTCAATATAAGTGCTGTCCCACATACTACGAGGAAAGTCCATGCGAGCAGATCTCATGTAACCTTGGGTCGACTTGCTATTTCTAACAACAGTGCCTGAGCTAGAAAAATTGCCTTGGGTATCAATTTTGTGTTGAGGATAATTATGGAAAGCCAAAACATCTATCAATGGAGATCCATAAGAATCTGATGCGGTCTTGAGTTGTTCTAGGAAATAATCTATCACCCAATTATAATCAGGGTTGGCAGCTTGTATAATATCCCACTCTGCAGAGTTTCCAAATTCATAGAGATAAATTCCGGTAAATTCACCAAAGATTATCTTGACTTGAGGGTCGACATCTTTGACTGCAGTCGCCGCTAAAATAACTTTTTGAATATATTCATCAATACCCACAGTGGCATCTTGTAATAGCTCATGGGTGGTATTCCATAATCCTGGCTCATTACCAAGTGAAATATATTTGACACCTGTAGTGGTGGAGGCATCGCCAAATTGATCCACTAAAAAATTGATGGACTCATCTAAATAAACCACTCTATCTGTGGTGTCTGGTGTAATTGAAAAACCAGTAGGTTTTTTATATTCTAATTTGTTCCAACGTGATGCATCTGCACCGTTTGGGCCTTTACTCACTGTTCTATTTGCATCCGCTGCCACCCACCCAAGGATAGGAACCGTAATAATAGAGGTGAGGTTGTTGTCTAAATTATCTTGGTGGAATTTTTTATAGGCTTCACCTGCAACCAGTCGGTCATTCCAAAGAACTCCCACAATCGTACTTGCAATTAAACTCCAGCTCGATTTGGCACTTTCACCACTGTTTTCAACATTTTCTTCCCAATTAAAAGTACTCATGCGATTACCACCTAAACGACGTACTTGAAACTCTGCTGGAGAGTTTAGCGCTTCGTGGTCTTGATTAAAACCATAAATAAGTGGACTAATGGGAACTGTTTGACTCAAGTCAATACTTGCGGTGACTTTGGAATAAGCCAGAGTACAAAATAATGTGAGGCTGATGCCAAATAGGTGTTTGATTTTCATTGGTAATTCCTCAGGAGCTTAACCCTTAGAATATATACAATCTGATAGGAGGAACAAAATGAAATCAAGTGATGGTCTTTATCTTGATAATATAATTTCTACTTTTCAATTTAAATTAGATATCACATAATTGATTTAAAAACAGATATCCAATAGCAACGAATAGCAACGTCAAATATAAGACTTGAGGCCATGATGACATTAAATAACTTACTCAATGACAAACCACTCGGTGTATTATGCGCCATGCCTGAAGAAGTTGCTGAATACCTCAAACACTTTGAAGATACCACTCCAGAAGAAGTCTCTGGTGTCAAATTTTATCATGGTATCCTTGGGTCACAAAAAGTCATCTTAGCTCAGTGCGGAGTGGGTAAAGTTCACGCAGCCGTTTCTAGTCAAACAATGATTTTAAAATACGGTGTCGGGGCGATTATTTTTTCTGGTGTAGCCGGTGCGCTTGCTTCTGACTTAGAAGTCGGTGATATGGTGATCAGTCAAGACGCACTTCAACATGACATGGACTTAGTACCATTAGGGTTTCAACCGGGTGAAATCCCGTGGACTGGATGGACTGAGTTTGCGTGTGACCCCATCTTGATCAAATCTGCCAAAAACGCCGCCGAAGCACTCAAGCTTCCACACAAAGTAGGACGAGCAGTATCTGGAGATCAGTTTGTAGCTGACCCTGAGCGCGTAAAAGCACTCAAAGATTATTTTAAAGGTGATTGTGTTGAAATGGAAGCTGGAGCTGTAGGCCAAGTTTGCATGCTCAATGGTGGAGTACCCTGGATTACTGTTCGAGCTATTTCTGATAAAGCTGACCATAGCTCGCCGGTTGATTTCCCTAGTTTTTGTCAAGAGGCAGCAGTTAAGGCCTATCACTTGGTTGTAGAAATGACTCGGTAAATCAATCTATCAAACGACTTAATTTTAATGAAGTTATTTACAACTAAAACACTTCTTAGTTATATTCATTCACATGACTGAAAAACTAATCTCCTGTAATGCTTGTGGATCAAATTTAAAATTTGATCCAGCCAGCTCGCAACTCACATGTGATCGTTGCGGAGCTAAAAATGAAATTATTGAACAAGAATCTGAACTTCATCTCAAAGAGCTAAGCTTTGATGATTTCGATGACGCAATTAACTCGAGTGATGAGGTCGAATCTCAAGCGATCAAATGCAAAAGCTGCGCTGCTGAGTTTAGTGTTGATTCAGACAGTGGCTCTGGTGAATGTGTCTTTTGTACGACACCTTATGTCAGCCAGGATATCTTTGCTCAAAAACAACATGCACCTTCTTCAGTACTTCCTTTTAGTATTACCAAAAAGGTCGCTCAAGAGAGTTTCAAGGAATGGATCAATGCCCTTTGGTTTGCTCCTAGTGCTTTAAAGCAACTCGTCACTCGCCTCAATGGGCTTCAAGGGATCTATTATCCCTACTGGACTTATGATTGTTCTACCACCACTGAGTACCGCGGGAAAAGAGGTGATGCTTATTATGTCACCGAATCTTATACAACAACTGACTCAGATGGAAATTCTGTTTCGAAAACTCGACAGGTACGTCGCATCAGATGGTCTCGAGCTTCGGGTGTAGTTTATGATGAGTTTGATGATATTTTGGTTCCAGCTCACGACTCACTCTCTCGTCCCAAATTAAATGAACTCGAGCCTTGGGCTCTGGAAGACCTCAAAGCCTATCAACCGGATTATATTGTTGGCTTCAAAGCTTTAAATTACAATGTTGAGATGAAAGAAGGCTTTGGGAAATATGCTCTGCCTGTAATCCGAGATACGATTGATGATTCTATCCGACGTGACATCGGTGGTGATGAGCAGCGCATCCTACAAAAGTCAGAAAATTTCAAAGATCAAACATTCAAGCATATTTTACTTCCTGTCTGGGTCAGTAGCTATAAGTTCTCTGAGAAAATTTATCATATCACGATTAACGCAAGTACTGGTGAAGTTCAAGGTGACCGGCCTTATAGTTGGGCCAAGATTACCGCAGCTGTGCTTGGTGTAATATTAATCATTGCTTTGATATATGCATTTATGAATCGCGCTCAAATTATGCAATCATTTCAATAATTTGATTCACATGATATCTTAATTTTTTGAACACCCTTGGGAAACCAGGGGTGCTTTTTTGTCACTATCCTTCAACTTTAGTATGGCTTTTAAAAGCAAAAAAACGCCCCAAACTGGAGCGTTCTTAAATGATCAATACCGAAGTATCAAAAACTAAGGTGCCGGTGGTGGAGGTGGTGGCGGAGGAGTCGCTCCAAACAATGCTTGTAATTGACCCACTGTTGATGCTGCTTCCCATCCTGCCATGCCTGCTTTCCATACAAGAGTCTCACGAGTCAACTGACCATTAGAAACATACGCAGGGAGAGTTGCCATATCAAAAGGGCCTAATTGTTGCTGATTCACAAGGATGTGAAACGCCACTGCTGCAGGAGGTGGTGGAGGCGCTGGCGCTGCTTGTTGAGCCGGTTGCTGTGGTTGGTTGAGTGCTTGGTTCATCATACCAGCCATGCCCATACCCATACCCATACCTACACCCGCAGATGCCATACCACCGGCTTCGCCAGGATTGTTCGCTGCATCTTCCATTGCATTAGCTGCTTGGAATTGAGTGTATTGGTTGAGGTTGCCTAGGATGTTCATACTTGATTTTTTGTTAAGTGCTTCTTGAACTTCTTCAGGAAGAGTAATGCTCTGGACTATAAATTGAGTGACTTGTAATCCATAAGACTCAAGAAGCTCAGGCCCTAAATAGTTCTTCACTAATTCACCGAGCTCATTGTACTGAGTCGACATGTCTAGCACAGGCATTTTGGATTCGGCGATAGCGTCTATAGTCCGAGTGCTAACTATAGAGCGAAGTTGATTTTCAATTTCTTCTACTTCAAAACGACCATCAGTCCCAACCACTTCTTTAAAGAATTTGGTAGGGTCTTCAATCCTAAAGGCATAGTTCCCAAAACCACGAATCTGGATAGCACCAAACTCAGGATCTCTATACATAATTGGGCTTGGAGTACCCCAACCCATGTCAGTTTTTTGACGAGTAGAGACAAAATAAACTTCAGCCTTAAACGGTGAATCAAAACCGTATTTCCAACCATTAAGAGTGGCCATCAGTGGCATGTTTTGAGTCGACAGCGTGTATGTCCCAGGCTCAAAAACATCTGCTAGTTTACCGCCACTGACAAAAATCGCTTTTTGACCTTCGCGTACAATCAGCTGAGCGTTGTTTTTAATCTCATTATCATGACGTTCAAAACGATAAACAAGTGTATTGTTGGTATCGTCTAACCATTCGATGATATCGATGAGCTCTGATTTGATAAAATCAAATAATCCCATATGTAGTCCCCTCACAAATATGCCCTGAGGCATTCAACAAAAATTGATATAAATAATGTAGTCAATTTGAGGTATGAAGGGTGCTAAAATTGGGGGGATTGTGAGTGTTTTTAAAAGATGAAGTTACAGGCTCTGGCCAGAGGGCTGTATATCCAAAATCATCTGTCCCTGGATTGGTATTCTAAAGACTTGAGTTGGCTTTTAAGTATTTGAAGGAAATCCATTCATGGCCGCATACCAATTATAGAAGTCGGCTGATTTGAAATCACCACTGGAAGAGTGATGGCTTCATGTGACTAAGAACACAACACACCTACTCCAATAATTAATTTGGAAACACATGATCTCTCTTATGGGTTTTGTAAAATAATTCTAAATCCAAGGTCTTCATTTGCAGTGATTGCGTCGAGTTTGTCTGCTGAAGTAATCCAAAACAATTCATCTGTGAGTGAAGCATAACCGCCTCCTTTGACTGCCATAAAATAAAGACCTTTGATATACGGGTCTGTTACTGCTTCGACTGTAGTCTGACCATGGAAGTCTGAGGTCCATTCTTTCACATTGCCTGTCATATCAAAAATACCTAGAGCGTTGGCTTGGTATCCTCCGATAGAGCCTGCTTTAGATTGAAGGGTGTCACTTACATCACTAAAACTATTTGATCCAGCGTAGACATAACTATCGTTAGCATCTGCAGAACGAGCAGCCCACTCCCACTCAGCTTCTGTTGGGAGACGATATCCTTTTGATGTAAAGTCAGTTATTTCGAATGTAATCTCATCATATAATTCAGTTAATCCGGCCTGACGACTTAAGAAATTGCAATACAAAACAGCGAATTGATAAGTGACGTATGAAACGGGGATACTATCGCCATTAAGTGAAACACTATAGTGGCCGTTATTTTCAAGCATCCAGTTATTATCTCTAAAGGATTCAATGTCATTGATATATAGAAAGTTAGTCTCATCATATGAAATGGAGCCTTGTCCAGACTCATAATTTAAATACCACAATATCTGTGACCAGGTCGTTTCATACTTTGCGATCTTAAATACTTTACTTAGAGTCACTTCATGCGGTTGTCTTGCGTCATTTGGATTGAGGATATCCCGTCCCATAGTATAGGTTCCAGCTTGAACATCTACCCAATCATGTAATGAACCAATGAAAACAGAATCTGTAAACTCAGAAATATTTTGATCAAGGTCAGTTATAGACAAGATTATTTCACAATCAGACTCTGGTAATACAGATATCACCACGTTAGTATCTAAACCACTTGAACCACAACCACTCCAAGAAACTCCCTGAATTCCAATATCAACACCTAGTGTATCTTTAGGGGAGAACGTATAAGTCAGCTCATGTGATTCTACACCCAATAACTTCTGAGTAGCTACAAAGCCCTTGCCATTTGCGGCATCCATAGAAATGGATATTTGGTCAGCATTTGAAGTATAAGAAAGGCTATATGTACCTATTACTTTTTGATCAGAATCAAATACTAGTATCATCATATCACCACCTGCTTTTACGACAGACGTATTGAGTGCGAAACCATCATTGCCATCATTCAGGGTAGCTGAATATGTTTGTAGAACATTTCCATCTTTCATTAATTGAATAGCCACACTATCGGCTTCAACTCCATTTTTGGTAAATGTTGCTACGATATCCCTGTCTAGGAATTCAATGTCTAACTCTTTAATGAGCTCAATATCTTGATCCACTAACTTACGGTTGCTTTGAAGATCTAGTTGTAAAAGGGTGTCGGTTTTTGTCTTTAATGAAGTAAAGATAAGCGAGTATACTTCTGCTTGTAATTTATCAAGCTCATACTCACCGTGGTCATCTGTTGTGGTACTGCGACCACTTGGCTGAGCTGTGACGGTGATGCCTTCAGGAGAGCTTGCGTCATCTATAGTCACTGTCCCTTGGATAGATCCATCTACGACAAAGGCATCTACTGTATCTAATAACTCTGGGCTAAATGCACGGTCTTCTTTACATCCTTGAGAGATCGCTAAGACTGAAAATAATGCGATTGTTGTTTTTAATAATTTCATCATCAACTCCTTAGAATGAATAGCTTAAGCTAAGTTGAACACCTTGATTTGGAGTCGGGAGTGCTGAGAAGTACATTTGGTTTTTCTCTTTGCGCTCGCTACCTACGATATATGCGTCTACTAAGTTGGCAGCCCAAATTGCTCCAGCTGTTCCCCATACGATGAGTGATGTTTGATATGCACTTCCGTAGTCATCCCACAATTTCTTTTCTTTAGGATCTCTGTAGCTGACCCAGTCATCTGTATCATCTGGTGAGTCACCTGTACATGAGTTAGTTTGACAATATGTTTGTCCAAGAGCACCTGTCTTAACTCTATTGCCAAAAGCAGTATAATCATCATTAGCAGCTCCGGCTTGTATAGTGGTATAAACACCCGCTCCGACAGCGACTGCAAATGCACTCATCCACGCTGTACCTCTACCAGTGCGATTGGCAAACATTTGACCCCAACCCGGGATTAAGGCAGACCTTAAAACCACTGCTGAAGTCTGAGTCGCTTCAGGGTTGATCTCTTCTTGCATCGATTTAAAAGCATCCACACCCATAGATACTGAACTTGATGAAACCACTTCACCCGTCTCAGTATTGATGAGACGCATAGAGATGAGTCTCTCGCCCATCATCTCACCTACGGAACCTATCACGAGATACTTTGCAGTCAGCAGCTTACCGACTTCGATGGCGTTGTCTTGATCGACTAGGTCACTCTCGGAGAAGTCTTGCTCCATCAGAATCTTTGCTAAGGCTTCACGCTCGACAAGTGAGATACCTGAAGCCGAGGCTACTGAGACCACTACTTCGGCTACAGTCTGACCTGATTTGGAATCACCTGGGATGCGTGATTCAAATGGTAGGATTGCCACGGTTCCAGATGGTGCCTTAGCTAGAAGTTCACTTGCCCCTTTGACTAGCTTGTCTTTGGGGGAGGCGAAGAGTGTTGCTGTCGCTAGTGCGATGATGGTGATTGTTTTTTTCATTGTTTTCTTTTTTTTGTTTATTTCTGTTTTAAAATATGTCCCAAGAGTAATAGAGACCTCGTTTATATCCACTTGTTCGGTTAAAGGCTCTGCTCCACCAGCTTAGGCTACGCGTCCTAGTCTCTGCCCTACGGGGTGTCCTCTAAGCAACGCACACTAAACCCGCTGGACTTATAGTCGCCGAGCCGTTGGTAGACTCCAATGTTCCAGATCAAGGGGAGATAGTAGGCACTCGTCGAACTGTACTCAGAGGCACTCCAAAAGTAGCCGTTATTGCCATGGCTGAGGAAGAGCCAGCTTCCAGTGGAACGGTAACCTGAGGGCAAAGCTGAAAAACCAAACTCATCGGTACCAGTCACTCCCAGCCAGGAAGTCCAGCCTGAAATAGCTTTAAGGCTAGTGCCTATTTCATCTGCTCCATTATTGGCATCCACATAATTATTTAAGATTGTCCATTCGGCATCACTCGGCAGATGCCAACCTGAAGGGCAAGCCCCTTGTACGCCACTAGGAGCGAGAAAACTCGAAGTTGCTCCATTCATGGCGGCATTCCAATTGTATAAGACACCATCAGTTTGATAGTTAGGTTCTAGTTTGGCATTAGCGACTTGTTCAGTTTCATTTGCACCTGAAGGGGTATAATCATAAACATAATAGTGTGTACCACTTTCTGACCCAACTCCTACCTCATCCACTTGAGGGAGATAGGCAAGATTCTCAGCCATCCAAACTTGAGTCCCTATTCGTACCCAGTTATAATCTTCATCATCTCTTTCATCAATAATCACCCCACTTGTCATAAAGATTGTGGCTGATTGAACATGAATACCTCCAAACAAATCTACCACTTTCAATGTAACAAGCGAACCTCGTTTGGTACTATCCAACGCACTATTTATCCTCAACCCAATAATAGTGTCAGTTACAGCTCCCAAAGTGTCAACCAATGTATCCGCCCAGTGAATAATGACATTTGCCACACCTTCTGGATGATTTATACTCAAGTCATAATAAACTGAATCACCTAGGTCAATCACAGTGTCTCTCATCCCAGTCACAGAAGCCGGCTGACTTGAGACCACCACTGAAAGTGTGTCACTCACTTCAAGTCCTTCGTTGTCTTGAACAATCGTCGTTAATACAAAAGTTCCTTCATTCAACCATTTATGAGTGTAGTTCGCACCCGAATCAATTCGGGTTACACCTGAGTCTAAGGACCAATAGGTCTGAATAACCCCTGCACCATTTTTACCAAATGGATCTGCCGAGACAGTCGTCCAGATTTGATCTTCATTCACCAACGAAGATCGCGGTCCTGTGATAGAATCAATCGCAGGGTAAGAATTGCCCTTTGTGAATTCAGGGAATGGAATGTCACCATAGTCTACACCCAAGGTGAAGTTTTGTGAGCGAGCGACTAGTTGATTAGAGTCATTATAGGCTTCTACCCAAGCCGTTAAGTTTTGAACTGGAATGTATTTATTATAAATTGCCCCGTTATAAGTTCCAATTAATTCAGCGTAGGCTACGGGAGCCGTTATAGTATCAGGGATGTCATCACCCGTCATTTTAACAACAGCAGATGAAATATCTATCGAACGACCCAAACTATCTTCAGCCACAGCACCTGCCACTGAGCGAGTTGAGATAATAGACTGTACTGTTGAGGTTCTGGTAGGAAGAGTATCTACAGCGATGAGATCACCTTTATAATAAACTTTAATGATTGAATCCAAAGTAGATAGCGCTGTAGCTGTTAGCGTGTCGTCTTGGAAGAACACTTCGCCTTGTAAGGAGGAATTCCCCAGCAGTTCTAGGCCAGGGTAACGAACTTCCATGTTGGCAAGGACGTTGGCGGTTTGGTCAATGAGGATCACTTTAGCATTGAGGTTACGAGCAACGTTGATAGTGCCTGATACATAAGTAGTGTCACCTGCTGAGTCAACGAGAGTGACTTCGACACCCAACCCTTGTGCATAGACATCATAAGTATGTTGAAGGGTCAGTGTGTCATTACCAGTGATCGAATCAAGCGCACCATCACCCCAGTTGATATGAAGTATATCGATATCTTCTGGATCTATACCTGTGATAGAAAGAGACTCACCTACTTGGATATTTTTGGTTTCAGACTGTGTCATACCTTGAATGGTGCCTGAGACAGTTGTTATATAAATGGACTTCTGAATTACTGTTTGGTTATCATCATCATCTGTGGCGCGAACTTTTAGAGTTTTAGCTCCTGCAGATCCAAATGAAGTTTGAATTGAATCTGGAAGTAATTCATAGCCAGAGCCCAGATCCCACTCTAGCAGTTTAATCAGGCCCCAGTCTGAGGTGGTGACTTTGTAGGTACCATTATTGAAGGCATTTAAAGTGTCAGGTCCTAGTATTGGAGTGATCCCTGGTATGTCATTTTTTACTGTGATGAGGGAAACGTTGTTGAATATTGTGGAATCATTTAAGCTATCCACTACAATGAGGTTGAGTTGATATTGTTGCTCGTTCCCTAGAGGGATAACTGAGGTGGCAATGTGACTGTTAATGTGTGGCCCCATGGTAGAATCAATGGCTAGTCCGTCGTTGAAATTCCAGTATACTTTGGCTACTCCGTCTGGATCGTTGACAGTCAGGTGTTGTTGAATGGTGTCACCGATGGTGACGATTTCAGCTATGAGTGCATTCATGGATGACTTACGGTTAGATACGATGACTGATTGAGTGGCAGTTGAGACATTACCGTCTTCATCAGTGACACGGAGCTTGACGCTTTTGGTTCCGTAGAGTGACCAGTTGACCACTAGGCTGTCTACCCCAATCACATAGCCAGCACCTGACCCGTTATCCCATTCGTATTGTACGATAGAACCCAAATCATTGACTGTACTTGTGTAAGTTTCAGCAATCCCGGCGGTGGCTGTTTCTGTTCCCATAATGGACTGGATTGTAGGTAGGTCATTTTTCACTGTGATGGTCGAGGCGCTTGAAAAAGTCGTTGTATCACCTAGGTTGTCGATGACTTTAATACTGAGGTTAAAGGTTTCTTGAAGACTCACAGCAACACTCGTCGGCATGTTGTGAAGGACTATGTGAGGAGTGATGGTTGTGATTGTCGGAGTTCCATCATTGAAATTCCAAATGACTTCTTGAACTCCATCTGCATCACTTGGAGTGACTGTGAAATTCACTGCGTCACCAATAGTCACGACTTGATTAGTCAGTGAAGTGATGCTTGACTTACGGTTAGATACGATGACTGATTGAGTGGCAGTTGAGACATTACCGTCTTCATCAGTGACACGGAGCTTGACGCTTTTGGTTCCGTAGAGTGACCAGTTGACCACTAGGCTGTCTACCCCAATCACATAGCCAGCACCTGACCCGTTATCCCATTCGTATTGTACGATAGATCCCAAATCATTGACTGTACTTGTGTAAGTTTCAGCAATCCCGGCGGTGGCTATTTCACTTCCCGTGATGGACTGGATTGTCGGTAGGTCATTTTTCACTGTGATGGTCGAGGCGTTTGAGAAAGTCGTCGTATCACCTAGATTGTCGATAACTTTAATACTTAATTCAAAAGTTTCTTGCAGACTCACAGCAACACTCGTCGGCATGTTGTGAAGGACTGTGTGAGGAGTGGTTGTGGTGATTTCCGCAGTTCCATCATTAAAATTCCATATGACTTTTTGAACTGTATCTGCATCACTTGGAGTGACTGTAAAATTCACGATGTCACCTATGGTCACGACTTGATTAGTGAGTGAAGTGATGGATGACTTTCTATTGGAAATATCTACGACTAAGGATTGAACAGATTGGTTACCATCTTCATCAGTTACTTTTACACGTAAGTTTTTGGTACCAGTTGTCACCCAGATTGCTTCAAGAGTTTGAGTCCCTACTTCATAGCCCAGGCCTTCATTCATATCCCACTCATACTTTTGGATCGTACCCAAATCACTCGTAGTTACTTGATAAGTACTGATCACATTTGCTTCGGCTGAGATAGCTCCATCTAAAAGCCCAATGACTGGTAGGTCATTTTTAACTGTAACGATGACTTGCTCTCTAAATAAATTGGTATCACCTAATACGTCAATCAACATCACATCTAGTTGATAATCTTGTTGTAGATTTACTGTCACACTTGCTGGCATCTCGTGTGAGAAAGAAGTCGCTGCGTAGGGTTTTATCCAACCTTGTCCATCATTAAAATTCAAGCGAACTGAGTCAACACCATCATCATCGTATGCCACTATATCAAAGTGAACCGTATCGCCAATGGTGACCGTTGTGTCTTTAAATCCAGAGATTGCAGCGCCATGATTAATGATCCCATCAAAAGTAAATGAATAAGAAGCAATGTTGCCTTCTATGTCCGCACCTTTTAAAACAAAAGGAACTATACGAACTTCATTGGGCGTATCGACTTTGAATTCTAGAAGTGAATCTCTCTCAGTATAAACTCCACCATCCCAAGAAAGTGTCCACCAATCCATCCCGGATTCATTATTTCTCCCGAGGGTGTCGTAGGCATTGGGATAGATCAAAATAGAATCATTCACTGAAGCCGTGTCTTGAGAGAAGGTTGGATTAAATCTAGGCATGGCATTGGCAGCATCAAAATCAGGTAAAGTTAAATCGCCAAAAATAGAAGTAAAGGGATACTTATCTGTGCGACCCACAAGACGATTGTCTACGTCTTGTGCACCCACCCAAATAGAATAGTTATATAAATCTAATGGCTTCACAGAATAAACTTTACCAGTATAGTCACCTGTCTGAGATGAATACCCGAGTAAAGAAACCACTTCACCTGCGATGGTTTCACCAGAGAAATGAGCACGAACTTCATCAATGGCAGCATTGTTATTTGCAAACACGGTCCCTGAGATGTTTCTCACTACAAGAAATTTCTCGATGTATTGTTTGTACTGATCAATCTGATCTTCTGTAATGATTTGACCTTGTAAGCGGTAGAGGAGTTTATCAGCTATGGAAGTTCTAAATTGAGCTTGAGCTTGAACAGGTCCTACGTGATTGGCTTCTAATGTGACCACTTGAGAGTCATGAGTCGCTCGGATTAAGTAGTTATTGGCAGGTAAAGAGTTCAGCTCACGGGTAAAATTGAGGGAAAAAGCACCTCTAGGGACAAACCTAGAGGTTTGAGTCAATATCTGCCCTTGGTGATTAAGGATTTCTATTTGCATCTGGGCGGCGTTAACGGAATTACCCGTAAGTATTCCAAAGCTGTAATTTAAGGATTGAGAAAAGCCTTGTGGCTCACCTGATGGAGATAAATCAAGAGTCGTGCCTAAGCTATCAGTAAGAATCTCCCATTTGCCATCAGCATCAGTGGTGTCTTTGAGTCCGAGTGACTCTATTTCCACTTCAATTTGATTAAGTGGATTGCCGCTCTGATCTAGGATGATACCTGAGAGAGTGACTTCTTGAGCAAAGGCTAAAGCGGCTGAGCCCAATAAGAGATATGCGGATAGCATTAATAAATTGATAGATTGACTCATTATTTACCCGCTTATTAAGTGCTTAAAGGGGGCTAATTTTACAAAAATTTGAGACTAAATAGCTACAAAATAAACCATTATTGAGGGCAATGTAGCCTGAGTCAACTATAAATACTCAAGTGAGGTGATAATACTCACAAAACAACTGAGCCGGCTAGATGCTTTTAGTTAAAATGTCCTCACGAACACCACACTCATTTACTCTCCCAACGATATATTCCGTCCCAATCAGCAGGGGGTTCTGCAACAAAATGTTCACATCTTTGAATAAATAACTGAGAAGCCGAAGGTTTAGAACCCTCCACTTCAATGCGATCGCATTCTCGGAAAAGCTTCAAAGCAGAATCAAAATCACCACGGTAATACAAGTTTAAAGCAGTTTCAAAAGTAGCTTTCAAATCCTGATGAACCACTGGGTGACAAAGAAGTTCCATAATCTGCACAGGGGCTTCTCGGCCTTTCACCTGAATTTTATCAAGTTCTCTGAACTGAAATTCAACAGAGTTTTCATTTAATAAATCAGCTTCCTTAATCCGTTCATACTCCTGAACAATATCAAGCGACACATTTGTATAGACTCCATATTGAGAGGCGATAGACTCAAGCCGAGCCGTTAAATTCACCGAGTCGCCTATCATCGTATAATTCATTCGAAGGTCACAACCAATATTACCCACTACAAAGTCGCCACAATGTACACCGATTCTCATTTGCATATTTCGAATCTTATCAGAGACGCCTACACGGTCAGTCCAAATCTGCCGAAGTACACCTAATTCTTCTTGCATCCTTTGAGCAGCTCGAAGAGCTCTGTATGAATGTTCAACAAGGGGCTTAGGTGCTCCAAAAAAGGCCACGATAGCATCACCTATAAATTTATCTACCGTTGCGCCCTCTTCTAAGAGAATGGTGGTCATGACTTGGAAGTATTCGTTTAAGTATTCAATGAGTTGCTCAGGTTCAAGCTCTTCAGAAAAAGACGAGAATGATTCTATATCTGTAAATAGAATGGAACCAAAAATTCTCTCACCACCAAGCTTTGGTTTGACTTGCAATTGCTCCATCTCTTGGATTACATCTGGACTCAGATAGGTACCAAAGGTCTGAATTAAAAATATAGAGCTTTGCTTTTTTTGATACCATTCAAAGATGAGCACACCCAACAAGATGATACTCAATACAATATACCACTGAAAAATAGGGTAGAAGTTAAGCGCAGGAAATTCATTGTATGAGAAAATCGCCGGTATAAAATATACCATCGAATAAAGTATCAGGTGAAGCGCACCTTTGCCCCATATAAAGATGAATGACAATAGAAGCAGACCCACAATTATTTGAAGTCGTGACGACTTGTAATTAACTACTTCGTTATTTAATAAAGCATCTATGCCGTAAGCATGTACCATCATATTAGGAGACTTTAAATGTGGCTCTTGATAACTCAATGGGTTGAGCCCTAAGTCACCTAGTGAAGCTGCACTAGGACCAATAATGACCACTTTACCTTGAAATTTTGAGTCGAACTTAGAAGCACCCTTTTGATAAAAATCTACCATTTCATTTCGAAGTATACTCAGGGGAAGTCTTTCCACATGATGCCTGTATGATGGTAAAAATTCATGCCTAGAACTGAGTGCCCATGTCCCCTTGGAGTGAATCGCTTCCATTTTATGAATCGAAAAATCATTCTTTTTTTGAGTTTTCATCCATGCAGATAGAGCCAAACCAGGATAAAAATTATCTGAATCAAATACTCCCAAAGGTATATTCCGATGCTTTCCATCAACCATTGTGGGGAGGTTATTAGAGGCCATTTGTGAATTTGCCTGAATCAAGGTATTATAAGGGAGAATTACCTCACGAACTCTGTAATATTGAGGTGTAGTTTCAAAAACCTGCTTTTTAATACGCTTTAAAGGCGACTGCTGTAGTGGACTTATGATTTGTTTCTTTCCCTGATAGGAAGAGTCAATTATACCACCAAAAGTCAATACAGTTGATGGGACTTCTTTAAGAAGCTCACGAAATATCATGTCGGATTCATAACTCGTGTCAGTTTGGTGAGTAAACATGATATCAAATAAAATTGCCTTGGCACCTACCTGATCTAAATAATCAATCAACTCTCCGTAGATGTTTTTATCCAAAGGCCAATTTAAACCTTGCTCTTCAAACAGACCCTCATCAATTCCAATCGCTATGACCGATTCTGAAGTTTCTCCACTTTGATGCAATTGAACGAGAGTATCAAACCACTTCCATTCTAAAGATTGAAATTGAGGTACTAAAAACAACAACTCAACTAGTAGGTATACTACTATGGCAAAGGGCCCTATAAAAAGAATTTTAGACTTCATTAGTGAGCAAATACCAATAGGTTTGAGACTTCTTCTACTTGATCAGGGTCTGCACCGCGTACTCCCCCAAAAGGAATGGAAGTGACTATTGATTTACCACCCTTTTTCTTGTTGGCTAATCTCTTGCGAATCATTTCTCTTAAAGTGCGTCTATTGATTTTCTTAGGGGCGACTTTAGAATGGTCTTCTGCTGCGCGAGTACCATCTGACATACCCAAGTCTAAGCCAAGAAATTCACCTAATTGATCAAGTGCTTTACCTGGTGGTAATGTTTTAAATAACGATTCAATTTTATCAAGAAACTGAGCTTGTCCTTTGCCAGAGTTCGCTGACAAATAGTAAGAAAGAGCCAGGTTGACTTTGGCCTCTGGAAGCTTGGATTCGATTGTTTTTAATTCACTGATGGCGGTCTTCTCATCTCCATTAAGGATCAATGAAACTGCATAATTATTTTGTGCTTGGGCTGATTTGGATTTCAAAGGTTTCAATGTAGCGAGTGACTTGGGATAATCACCAAGTTGAGCGTATAGCACACCGAGTTGAGTTTGGGACTTCATATCAGTTTTACGTGTGAGTGACTTAATTTTACCTTTAATATTTGATTCATTTTGTTGGGAGAATTTTGTTTGTTCTGATTTCCAACTTTTTAGGAATGAACTTGGAAATTTGGTTTTTACTTTTGCTTTCCAACCAGCAGCAGGATACTTTTTCCAGGCTTCGTCAAGTAAAGTAATCTGTAAATCAGTTCCCATCTTCCTGGCTTCATGGTATTCAGAGGATGCTGCTTCCCAGGCTTTGAGAAATCCTTTACCCATCATAGTCGTCTCAATTGGAAGCCACACTTGACCTTGATAAATAACATACTTCGATGGATCTATACTGACTCGGTAGGCATTCTTAGCATAGATACCGGTATTGACCATAGAGAGTACGTGATCGGGGTAAGTCACGATAGCCATTTGTACACCAAGTGAACTAAGTAGAGACGCATACAGAACCGTTAGGTCATCACAATCACCGGTTTTATTACTCAAGGTTTCCCATGGATACTGAACACGGTCAATGATACGTCCACCAGGGCTAATACCTGATGGGTCTTTGGTGTAGCTGATCCCCATTGACTCCATGAGTTGAAAAGCGGCCATGGATTGATCGACTGTTTTAAGAAGTGATGAGGATTGATTCATTTTCTTAGAAAGTTGACGGCTCACTTTATAGATACTTGGATGATTATCGTGAATGAAGCTCGCATAAGATTCTAGGTCTTGCCAATCAAGCGCGTTCACATGATGCACACGAACTGGTGAGTTGAGTGACTCTTTATATCCACCGGCAGTGATTTTCACTTGAGCTTGAACCTCTTGTGTTGATTTCCATTTTGCCAATTTTTTAGAATCAAAAACTAACTTAGCTTTCACTTGATTTTCTGTATCAGAAGTGATTTTATTCACTAACATCTCGGAGGGTACCTTCATTAATTCAGGGATAAAAATCGAAACTTTTACCCTATTGATTGAAGGTAAGTTGACCTTAAATTTGATGGTGGCTAGAGAGTTCTGTGAATAAAATTGAACCCGAGATGGGAAGATTTCATCAATCGTGAATTCGGTGAATTCAACGGACTTTGACTTAGGTTCAAAATCAATCTTAGCTGGTTTATCTTTACCGGCTACGATGATTCTATTGGGAGTCATTCCGATGACACTTAGACCGTTAATTTTCTCAAAGAAGGCTTTCATCTGATGAATATTACCTGTCATCTCAACATTGTATTCATGGTAGTTTCTTTTGAAAAAGCGAATATTAGCATCTTTAATAAAGGCTAGTTGTCTCAACGATGACACTTGCTCATCTGAAAGGCCATCTTTAGAATCCTCAATCTCTAATTGAACAAATCGTGAGTTATAGATCTCATTTTTCCAGAATGCAACTAGCTTTTTAGAAAGGGCTTTACCTAAAGCTTCACCGCCTACTTCAAGTCCAAACTGTGCAGCAGAGAATGCGTCACGGGAATTCTTTTTGACACGTTTAGTCGTCGAAGCCAGGATTTGGGCATTGTCAGTGCGAACGATTCGAGCGTTAAACTGAATAGGAACATTGTGCATCGTCGTCCCGTAAACTTTACGTTCAGTGGCTTTACCTGCTGACACTTTTCCACGAATGATTAAGTCGGCACCAAATCTGAAACCAATTTTGGCAAGTTCTTCAGGTGAACGTTTGCGGCCCATCTCTTGTTTACGTAATTCCTCAAGCTGCTCTTGTTCTACTAAGGTGTAATTTTGACTTAATAAGTATTCTTCTAGTTTGTGAGTTGCTGTTTTCTCAAACATCGGCTGACCTTCAGCTCGCTCATCTAAAAGTACCATGACTTTGGGTTGATTCTTGAATTTTTGAAGAAGATTGATTGCAGCTAGGTCATCATTAATCTTTGATTTAGATACTTCAGCAAGGACTTCCACCTCATAGGACCCCACGACTTCCTTTTCACTTAATATGGTGTACTTAGAAACATAGCCTTTGGTCTTGGTAAGGATCTTGTCGGAAACGACCATGAAGTTCTCAGTGAGCGTAGAAGAACCTAGTTCCATTCCAACTCCTTGAGAGACAGCATTTCTAAGAGCTGAATTCACAGCGGCTTCACGATTAATTCCATAGCCTTTGGATCTAATGTCAAGTCCAAAAGACAAACTTACCAGTAATAGTGAAAGTAAATATGTGACGGTTTTCATTTAAGAACCTTTAAATAAGCCTTCAATGAAACATTAGAAAGAAATAAGGGTCTTTCAGCTAAGTTCAAGCGAAAGACCCTAAATTTTTATCATGGTATAACCAAAATCACATATTTAAGGCAGATCAACATCTTTAGTCACGGGCTTATACTCAAATTTACCCGCTAAGCCATCTTTACCATCTGCGTTCATTGCATGCATTCAAGCTTTGGGTTTTGCCGCTAGTATATCCTGTTGAATTTCCCAAGCCATCACTCCACCCATTTTTTATTCAATATTATACAGGCTCTTGCTGTAAATCGTGTTGTATCCCTTACAATTATATCCACCGGCAACACTATGATCATCTGCTGGCTTGAATTTATCAAAGATGGTGAAGTTGATCCACATCATCTAAATCACATAATTCTAGTGTTATATTTGAGTTCATTGAATAACAGCGGGCCACTTTGCATTGATTCTATAGTCTTCATTTAATTTGTTTAGAGCATTTACATCTTCTACAACCAAATGACCTAATAACCCAAGTGGTGAATTGACATTGAATTATGATTTTTTGGTTAATTGATCAGTAGTGATATTTTCAAATAGTTAGAGCAAATATCCTTAATGAAAATCACTTAGAATTTGGGTTATATTAGAAAGACTCATCTGTACCTTTTTAAATGTGTGAGAAATCAAATGAATATAATTAAAAAATGGCTACCACTCATCGCCACAATATCCTTAATGTGGTACTTTAGATTCAATACTGTTTATGTCTTTATCATTGCAGGATTGTATTACCTAAGACTTTATCTCAATCGTCATAAAAATGAAATCGTCATACCTGTCCCTCCTTCTGGTGAAGTCATCGTTTATGATAAAGCTAAATGGCATTATGAAGCTGAAAATTTCAACAATGAAGATGAAAATTTTGGCGGATCACACATTAGCTTTATCGCCACTTGGCTGGGTCTTAATGGTTTTCTGACTGACGAAGAACTTGAAGGTATTGAGTTGACTGTCTTAGAGCTCAGGGAACAAAAAATAACGCCTATTAAATTTTTGATGGAGTACTTAGCTGAAACACTCAACTCAGATTATGTGAATAAAGAGGCACAAGCGTTCTTGTATTATTATTACAGTTTTGAAAATTCACAGTTTAATTACTTCAAGGATTACACAGAATTCTTTGTGTTAAAAGGTGGAGACAACTATGTCATTGAAGGTACTTGGGAAAACTATTTTAAGGTCGAGTCGATGATTCAAAGTAGATATAGTGAATTCTTGGAATTGTCAAAATAAGGTAGTTTTACTCCATGTTAAATTAGTGGAAAAGGGCACGAATATTGGGCTCCTTTTTTGCAAACAAAAATGACCACCGAGAGTTACTCAAGGAGGTGGCCACTTGGTGAATTCAGACTCATCAACTAGATCACTTTGAGAAAGTTCTGAAGATTAGAGAGATGATTTTGAAATAAACTTCTCACTTTTAAATACTGATCACAAATTAAGGCAAGTCCACATCTTTAGTCACTGGTCTATAAATAAACTTTCCAGCCAAACCATCTTTCACTCCTTCGTTCATTGCATGCATCAATGCCTTGGGATGAGTCGCTGGTAAATCATGCTCGATTTCCCAAACCATTACTCCACCAATTTTCTGCTCAATATTGTAGATGCTTTTATTATAAATCGTATTATAGCCATTAAAATTATAACCGCCTGCGATATTATGATCATCGCTTGGTTTGAATTTTTCATAAATAGTAAAGTAACTCACGGCGTCTCCCCAGTCGTTAGTCCCTCTGACATAAAATGGCATACCCATGACGATTTTCTCACGAGGTACTCCACGATCTAACCATCCTTGAATGTTTGGTTTATTCACATCACGAGGAGAATGATTACCGGGCATTGTCTGTTTCGGTCTTACCCAATGCATATCGTATGACATGACATTAATCCAATCCATGTATTTGTAAGTGTCTTCAGTGAAGTCTTTGATGTGCGATTGACCGATGGCAGATGTCAATAATAGTCCGTACTTATCAAATTCTTTACGGGTGATTTTCATCATAGAGTCATAGTCTTTAAATTGCTCTTTGGTGGGAAATTCCCAATCATAGTCCACACCCGCAATCCCATATGCTTTGCAGTATGCAATCAGATCATTCGCTAATTTAAGCGATTTCTTGGGATCAGCTGCAGCTTCGGGGAAGCCAGCATGTGAGCCCCAGCCACCCAACATAATCATCACTTTTACACCTTGCTTTTTAGCTTTGGCTGTAAGTGTTTTAATCTTATGATTACTTGTGTGAAATGATGTATCAAGACTTCCGTCTAGTTTAGTTGCATCTAATTTATATCCCGTCATAATCACATGAGTATATGCTGCGATGCGCTTGTCACTCGGGATGTCGCGCCAGCTCATCAAATAGCCAATCTTCTTAGGTTGGTAATCTTTGGTCTGCTTTTTTGATTTAGACTTTGAGAATGTTAAACTGGGGAGAAGCAAGAAAATCGTCAATAGGGTCGTTATTTTTGTGATTAAATTCATGTGGTCTCAAAGCGGAAATAGAATAATTTATTCCAAGTAATATAGGCTTTAGCTTGATATGTTGTTAGGAAAAACCTATCAAAAATCTCATTAAACCAGGAATATCTTAAAATGTGCATCATAATTCTCTCAATGCAAAACTGGAAGAATCACACTAATCTTTACTTCTATCTAACATTTGTCCTTAATAAGCTAAAGCCCCCAATAAAGGAAATAAAAAAAAGACCCACATCATTGATGTGGGTCTTTTTAAAATAGCGGCTCAGGGACTCGAACCCCGGACACACGGATTATGATTCCGTTGCTCTAACCAGCTGAGCTAAGCCGCCATATTGTGGACAAATGTAATCAAATTGTCGAATATTTCAAATATTCAATAGCAATCAACTTTCTTTTTCCCTCAAATTTGTGAAAATATGAGGGAATAGACTTAACGTCCACCCTTCATCAGTGCTTTAATAGAAATCTTAGGCTTCTGTGGTTGAACTTTTTTCTGATTGTGTCCGCCGCCATTACCATTGCCGTTGCCTTTACCTTTGAACTTTTGTTTGAGGTCTGCAATTGTAGCGGATTGATGCATACTGCGATCGCCGCTACCTTGTCCGCGGTTTTGGTTAGAAGACCCTTTAGCATGACGACCACCGCCACCGTGTCTTGGACTTTCTTCGCTACCTTCAGATTTACAAGAAAGTGCAATACGCTTTTGTTGAGCATCAACTGCTAGTACACGTACTTTAACAATATCGCCTACTTTATAAACTTCTTTGGCATCTTTGACATACTGATCACCGAGCTCTGAGATATGTATCAGACCATCTTGATGAACACCTACATCTACAAATGCACCGAAGTTAGTCACGTTAGTCACTACACCTTCCATCCAAGAGTTAGTCACAAGGTCATTGATGGTTTGAATCTTATCGTTGAATTTGGCGTATTGAAATTCAGAACGTGGATCACGTCCTGGCTTCTCAAGCTCACTCAAGATATCTTGCAGAGTGTGCTCTCCCACCTTTTCAAGATATTTTGATTTGTCGGCTTTTTTGACTGCTTCGCTATTGCCAATCAGCGTATTGATTTCAAGGTCAAGATCTTTGGCAATTTCTTCAACTAGCTTGTAATTTTCGGGATGAACACCCGATGCATCGAGCTTGTTACTTGCTCCACTAATGCGCAGAAACCCTGCGGCTTGCTCATAAGCTTTGGGGCCAAAACGAGGCACATCCAAAAGATGAGCACGAGAGGCAAAAGAACCTTTAGAATCACGGAAATCAACAATTGACTGAGCGATTGTTTTGGAAATACCAGCCACATAAGAAAGTAGTGAGGCAGATGCAGTGTTGAGCTCAACACCGACGTTGTTCACACAAGACTCAACGACTTGGTCTAGGCTTCTTTTGAGTTTGGTTTGATTCATGTCGTGTTGATATTGACCCACGCCAATTGACTTAGGTTCGACTTTTACAAGCTCAGCAAGTGGGTCTTGTAAACGGCGCCCAATAGAGATCGCACCACGAGTGGTCACGTCTAGTTTAGGGAATTCTTTGACCGCTTCTGGAGATGCAGAGTAAACCGAAGCACCGGCTTCTGAAACAACTACTTTAATCGGTTTTTTATCAAGATTTGCAATGACCTTAGATGCAAAAGCATCTGTCTCACGAGATGCTGTACCATTACCAATTGCAATCATCTCGACATCATACTGAATAATCAAGTTTTTGATAATCTGCATTGATTGAACAGTCTGTCTTTGAGGCTCATTCGGGTAGATCACACAAGTGTCTAAAAACTTACCATTAGAATCCATCACTGCAACTTTACAACCACTGCGGAAACCTGGATCAAGTGCTAGAGTTGCTTTTTGACCTGCAGGTGCAGCAAGAAGTACGTCACGTAGATTTTTGCCAAATACGATAAATGCTTCATCTTCGGCTTTACCTTTAGAGAAAAGACGAACTTCAGTTTCAAGTGAAGGACGCATCAAACGATCATAAGCGTCTTGACATGCTTTTTCAAGATGTGCTTTCCAGATGGAATCACCTGTCACAATTGCGCGTTGAAGATAGTTCACTAATGAATCATCATTAATTTCCATGGATACACGAAGAACTTTTTCTTTTTCACCACGACGAATTGCTAGGATTCGATGCGAAGGCATGTCTTTTACCTTTTCGCTAAACTCGTAGTAATTTTCAAACTTTGAAGGCTTGCCGTCAAACTCCTTGCGAACTTTAGAAACAATCACTGCTTCGAGCTCACCCACTTCACGTAAATGTTGGCGATATGCAGGGTTTTCAGAAATAATCTCAGCGATAATATCCTTAGCGCCTTGGATTGCAGCTTGTGGAGAGGTAATACCGTGCTCTTCTGAACAGTAAATACGAGCGATATCTTCATCTGTATTGGTAGAAGCTTCTTGCGCAAGTAAAATCTTCGAGAGTGGCTCCAGACCTTTCTCTTTGGCGATTGTCGCTTTGGTACGGCGTTTGGGTTTATACGGAAGATAGATGTCTTCAAGGCGGACTTTGTCCCAAGTATCATCAATTGACTTCTGGATCTCAGGAGTCATGATGCCTTGTTCAGCAATACTCTTAACAATAGTCGCTTTACGGTCTTTTACTTCTTTGAAGTACTCGTATCGGTCCAGGATATCACGTAGTTGAGTCTCATCAAGACCACCCGTCATATCTTTACGATACCTTGCAATAAATGGGACGGTCGCTCCATCATCAAAAAGTTGAACTGCTGTTGCGACTTTAGGCTCTTCAAGTTTGAGGACCGTGGCAATAAGTGTTTTAAATTCCATATCATTATCTCTTTAAAATGTCATATATATAGTAGTGTAGAAATTAGCTGCGAGCATTATTGCTCATATGTGCAGTAATTATAAGTAAATTCTTCTCTTATAGAGAGGTTAATTTAATCTATTTAATAGGAAATGTCCACTATGATTTTAGTGAATTTGGGCTCCAGATATAACAATGGCCTCCCTTGCAAAGGGGAGGCCAACTATGTGTAAAGATAAGGAGATATCTTTGGTAAAACCTTTGAGCGAATCTCGCTCTTATTGTCTCAGTTAAGCGTTAAGGCGAGCTTGACGTCTTTTGATAAACTTCGAATAAGTTGCAACGACACGGTCTGTTGTTGTTTCATTTGCTTCTTCTACGAAAATATCTACTACTGCGATGATCATTCCAATGACCAGTGTTGCACAAAAAATTAATGCGAACATTTTATACCTCTTGAGAGTTTGTTTATTTTTTTAACAGTGAATTAAGCTTTAAGGCGAGCTTGACGTCTTTTGATAAACTTCGAATAAATTGCAACGACACGGTCTGTTTCTGTTTCATTTGCTTCTTCTACGAAAATATCTATTACTGCGACGATCATTCCGACTACCAGTGTTGAACAAAAAATTAATGCGAACATTTTATACCTCTTGTTTGTTTTGTTTGTTTGTTTTGTTTGTTTTATTATTTGATTACGAAAACAATTATAAAAACACGTATACAGAGTTACGTTAGGAGAGCATTAGAGTTGAGCTAGGAGGGTGTTAGCGTTGCGTTAGCACGCACAAAAACTCGAGAATCTATAAGATTTCCCGATTTTTAAGAAGAGTCTGATGATTCTTTGATATTGCGATAATATATACTCGATTGAGTTCAAAACAAAACGTTTTTTACACTTAATTTTATTTTGTTTGAAATAAAATTACAATCCGTTATTCTACGGGGGTTCAGAGGTGAAAAAACACCCTATTCTTTTTGGTTTTTGTTGAATATTTGTTGAATTAAGACGAATTCCATGCCTTTCAGAGGTGAATTCATACTCCTTAAGCATGATTTTTGACACTCAATCTACCCTGATTTGTTCAAAATTGCCCAAATGACCCATAGGCCCAACTTGGGCAGTTCATGTTTTTGTTAAAAATATGTGTTTTCTTGTTTCTCAGGGGAACTCAAAAGTAAGCCACATCACACTCGTACCTAGCAAACTGGATCGAAACTTAAATGTTGATTACTTTTTAACTGAATTAACTGA
>CAWVXU010000007.1:0-58250 GCA_963934255.1 uncultured Fibrobacterales bacterium | reverse complement strand
CATTTCTTTAAGTACTTCTGCTGTACCAGACCATTGACTTGATTCAGCAACAGTATGAGCTCTTTCAAGAAGCTTTTTCTTAGCTTCAATATCAGATTTAATTTTATTGGCAAATTTTGGGTCTTTTGCAAGTCCTGCATCAATAATTTGATCTTGTGCATTACCGAATAGCTCCCAAATTTTATCTGAATCTTTTCTAGGAACAGATCCGGCTTCATTCCATCTTTCACGAATGTCACTTAAGAATGTGAAAATATCATCAGGTAAGTTGTTTATTGCTTCATTTAGCTCAGTGATAATCAAATTCTTAACATCTAGGTTCCCTGCTCTATCGGAATCTAATTGTTCATAATGCAACTTTTTGCGATTAAAGAATCCATCGCAAGCCGTGCGCAGTCTTTTCCAAATTTCGTCACTTTTATCCCTAGGGACTGGTCCAATTGTTTTCCATTCTTTTTGTAAATCAATCAGGGACTTTGAAGTCTCACTCCACTCTTTGGTGTCAGCTTCAACATCTTTTGATGCGAGTCCTTCGGCTTTTTCACAAAGTTTAATTTTAAGATCAAGATTTGTATCACGCATTGCATCCTGGCTTTTAAAGAATTCCTTCCGTTGAGTGTAGAATGAATCTATGTGTGATTTAAACTCTACCCAAGCAACTTGTTGCTCTTCGCGAGGAGTTGGACCAACTGATTTCCAATTATCTTGGAGCTGGTGTAATGCTTCTGCGGCATCTTTCCAATTTTGGATATCACTGACAAGTTCTTTTGCTGCTGCTACAATAGCGTATTTCTCTTTTAGGTTCTCTTGTTTAGTGAGTTCCAATTTTTCCACAATAGAAGTACAACGAGCATAGTTGGCATCATTGGCTACTTTAAATTTATCCCATAACTCTTGGTGTTTGTTTTGTGGAATAGGGCCACTTTTTTTCCAACGGTCTTGAAGGTTTTTAATTGAGTTAAAGAGTTCTTCTTCGTTTTCAACTTCGCTGAGCTTTAATGCTTCCTCAACTAGTTTTGTTTTCTCTTTTTCATTATGCCATTGTTCCCATTGTCTAACTTCTGCAAATGGACTCTGAACTTCTCTAAACTCTTGGTAAAGTTCTTCAAACTTCATTTTGTCATCACCGATGGTATCTTTCCATTGGATATTTGCATCACGAATTTTGCTATTTAAATTTTTATCCCCGATTTCAATTTTCTTTACGGCTTCAATGATTAAATGAAGGGCTGATACTTTTTTATCTTGGATCGCTTGAATTTCTTCTTCAATTTTTTCGAGAGCTGCGCTAATTTTTGATTCTAAAACTTTGAATTTATTTTCAACTTCTTCTTGCTCTTCAGATATTGGACCAAGAGATTCCCAGTCTTTGAGTATTTTTTTGAGATGCTTAGCATCATTAAAGTTATAAGATGATTTGTTTGATATTGCCTCTAGTTGGGCCAAAATATCTTTGCGGCGTTCTTCTTTTTCCTCTGCATCAAGTGCTTGACTATCAACACGTTCTTGAATTGAACGAATTTTATTAAAGGCGTTATTGACTGCTAGGATTAAATTTTCTGAAATTTTCACATCAGAATTTTCAGATTGGAGATGACGCCATTCTTTTTGTAGTTCTTGAAGTTGAACTTTGCCTTCGTCAGTTGCTGCATAAAGGTCAGTATAGTTTTGTAGAGATTGGCTGAATTCTTGAACTTGAGCTTCTATTAAGAGAAGTCGTGATTGATTATATTCTACAGCTTTTTTCTCAGCGAGTTCGTTTGATTTTTTAGCATTAAAGTTTTCAACAAATTCAAGAAATGAATTATTCTCAGCATCGCTTGAATTAATTGCAAGCTTTGACCACTCTTGATTTAGATATTCAAATTCGTCAGTGAAAGCTAAAACTTTAGAACGTTGATTAAACGATGCAAGTTTAGATAAAATAACTTTTCTTTTGGCTAGATCGAAATTTTGAGTAGGCTCTTCTTTTGCAACAGCTTCAGTTTTGTGACTGATTACCTGATCTTTTACAAGTAGTCTTATATCAGCGGATTTAGCATTTTTATATATTTTTTGAAGAGCAGCAGGTTTGGTGATTTTTGTCAGAGCAATTTTAGCAAGTTCAATGTCTTGTTCAATAAGTACCAGGTCCGTAAGGAAATTTTCTTTATCAATTTGTTGAATTGCAAGCTTACGAATATCAATTGACGCTGCATTCTTAGCTAATTCTTGGAGATGTTTTGCCTGGTTAATACGATTAAACCAAATTTCTGCATCTTTAAATTCAGCAATAGTTCGTGCTTCTTTAAAAGCAATTTCACCTAATTTTTTATTTGCTAAAGCTTTGTTGTCATCATTTGTTTCATTCAAGGCTGCCCATTCAATTGCTTCCCACGCGCTTAGACGTTGAATAGCGACTTTACGAACATCAGCATTTTTGTCTTTTTTAATGATATTTGCGAATAAGTCTTGGTTGGCATCAGAGATTTTTTTGAGCTCTGAAATACGAATACTAGGGTTGGAATTGAATACTTTGGAACGAAATAAATCGAGTAAGGCCATGAGGATCTCCGAGGAAGTTTGTAGAAAAATGTAAGATTCAAATTTAAAACTACAAATTAGATTTTTTTTGCTCTATTTAGATGGTTATTCAGGAGATATTCAAATTTTACATCTTGCAGAAATTGCTATTGCTGGTGGTATGAAAAGCACCCTAAGTTATCTGATACCAGATAGTTTGATAGATAGGGTTAAGCCAGGTGTTTTTGTAGAGTTACAATTAGGTAAAAAACAGATTATAGGCATGGTTTGGAGCCTATATAGTCCAAATGAAGCTCCTAAGTATAAACTCAAGGCTATTGGCTCAATTGTTGATAAAATTGCCTTTAATGTCCAAATGCTAGTTGTTTTTAAGTGGATGGCGAAGTATTATGCGGTTTCTCCCAATCGAGTCCTAGATGTCGTCTTATCAAAAGACTGGATTAAATTAGTAGAGGGTAAAACGCCAAAACCTACTTCAGTAATCACAATGAGTGAATTGGTTCCATTACGCCAATATCAACAGCAGGCGATTGATGAAATTGAAGAAGTCGGTAAAAGTAAACCCGTTCTTCTGCACGGTATAACTGGTTCAGGTAAGACCCGTGTTTTTCAGGAGTTTATCTTAACTAGAATTCGTAATAATCAAACGACCCTTGTTCTAGTTCCTGAAATTAATTTAACTCCACAAACCTCTCAAGTCTTGGAGAAAGCCCTTGGGGTGAAAGTCTATTTATGGCACTCAAACCTAGGGGTTCGTCAAAAGCGAGAAACCTTTATGGCTCTGCAAAAAGATGAGGCCCAAGTAGTTTTAGGGACCCGCTCAGCAATATTCCTACCATTTACACAGCTTGATCTCATAATCGTTGATGAAGAACATGATCAGTCATATAAACAACAAGACCCCTCTCCTAGATATCATATTAGGGAAGTGGCGGTGATGATGGCTAAGACATTCAAAACTCAATTATTACTCGCTTCTGCTACTCCCTCTTTAGAGTCTTGGTTGGCAGCTGAGCAATCAAAATTTCAGTTAGTCTCGATGAATGAATCAGCAAATGCCAAAGGAGAAGTGCTTTGGCAGATTATTGATATGAAAGAACAGACGAAGTTACAAGGCGACCGCGCATTATCAATTCGACTAAGAGAGCAGCTTCAAGTGGTGATAAACCAAGGGAAACAAGCAATACTGCTCTTGAATAAACGTGGTTATTCTAGAGCTCGTGTTTGTAAATCGTGTGGAGAAACTCAGGAATGCCTAGATTGTAAGGTTCCTGTTATTTATCACCGAAGTAGAAACACTCTTTTATGCCATTATTGTTCTCGCTGTTACCCGGTTGAAATACCTTGTATACAATGTGAATCGACCCAATTTATTTTCCAAGGCTTAGGGATTGAACAACTAGAAGATGAAATTAAAGATTGGATTGAAGGAGCAAAGGTTCTACGAATGGACCGAGATACGACTTCTAAAAAAGGTTCAATTGAAGAGATATTGGGTGAGTTCCGAGACCAAAAGGCTAATATACTCATTGGTACTCAAATGGTCGCAAAAGGTCATGACTTTCCCAATGTCGATCTTGTGGGTGTAGTGAATGCAGATACAGGTCTGTTATCACCAGATTTTAGGGCTGCAGAAAGAAACTTCCAACTTTTAACGCAAGTCGCTGGTCGAACCGGTCGTCATAATGCAGTTGGTAATTCAAGTCATGTTATTTTACAGAGTTGGCAACCCTCACATCCCATTTTTAACAAGGTCAAAAACGCTAATTATCCTGATTTTGCCAAGGAAGAGTTAGCTCAGCGTCAGGCTTTGTCCTATCCGCCTTATGGAAGGATGGCATTGTTTGAAATCAGTAGTATGAATTGGACTGACTTGAATAGAGCAGTTAAAATTTATATGGGCTCGTATATTGCCCGAAAAAACGCTATTGGTGGGCAGGTTCTTGGTCCTGTGGAGGCCCCGCTAGCTCGACTAAAAAAGAAATATAGGATTCAGGTTTTACTTAAATGTCGCCATGCTAATCAGTTAAATTGGTGGTTAAATTCAGTTGTGGATGAATGTGAAAATAAAGTTCCCAAAGGTATTCAAACTCGATGGGATATAGATCCTTATAGTATGGTATAAGTTTGGGGTTTATGTTAAGCTAGTGACTGATTTGTTTTCATAACAGACAAAGCTAAAGTCACACTGGTTTTTTTCACTAGCAGCATTTCTTACACGAGAAGTCTCTATCCATTCTTTACCTAGCTCAGGAAACGTAACATCACCTTCAAAAGCTTGATGTACTTCTGTTAAGTATAGTTTATGTATGTATGGCAAGCTGAGGCGGTAGATTTCGCCGCCACCGATGATAAATGGAGTAGGATCATTTTCATTTTTAGCAACATTTATAGCATCTTGTAGAGAGTTGACGACCACGCAGCCTTCGGCTTGATATGAGTTATCTCGAGTAATGATAATATTTGTTCTTCCAGGAAGTGGGCGACCGATGGACTCATAATTTTTGCGACCACTAATGATGCAATGCCCCTGAGTTACTTTTTTAAAATACTTCAAATCATCAGAAAGACGCCAAATGAGTTGGTTGTCTTTACCAATAATTCCACTATCAGCGACTGCCACAATAGCATGTAATTCCATAATGATCCCCTGATCCCAATATGTTTTGTTTAATAAAGTGTTGATAATTGAAATTAAACAGCCACAATACCTTTGATATGAGGATGCGGATCATAACCAACCAATTCAAAATCCCCTATTTTAAAATCAAAAAGATCTTTTACATCAGGATTGATTTTCATTGTAGGAAGTGACTTAATTTCACGAGAAAGTTGTAATTCAGTTTGTTCAAAATGATTGCTGTATAAATGCGCATCGCCTAAAGTATGAACAAAGTCTCCCGCTTCTAGTCCACAGACCTGAGCTACCATCATGGTAAATAATGCGTAACTTGCAATATTAAAAGGGACGCCTAGGAAGACATCTGCGGATCTCTGATAGAGTTGACAACTGAGTTTGCCATCTGCGACATAAAATTGAAAGAGACAATGACACGGCGGGAGCTTCATCTGAGGAATATCAGCTACATTCCATGCATTGACCAGGATTCTTCTTGAATCTGGGGTGTTTTTAATCTGATTGAGGATGTCTTGAATTTGGTCAAATTTTTCACCATTAGCTAGAGGCCATGACCTCCATTGGTGCCCATAAACAGGCCCCAAATCACCATTTTCATCAGCCCATTCATCCCAAATGCGAACACCATTGTCTTTGAGGTATTTAATGTTGGTATCACCAGTGATAAACCACAACAACTCATGTATAATACTTTGTAAGTGTAGTTTTTTGGTGGTGAGGCAAGGAAAGCCCTCTGATAAATCAAACCTCATCTGATGTCCAAAAATACTTCGTGTACCAGTGCCTGTTCTATCAGATTTTTCAGTACCTTCGGTCATGATTTTTTTCATTAAATCTTGGTATTGCTTCATCGGGACTCCTTTTTATATCCTAAAATTTAACAAAATAGGGGAAGGGATTGAACAAATAATTGAGTTTAAAGTTCCCCGTCTAACTCATTTTTAGGTATTTTTGTTTCACAATTAATTTTGCCTAAGTCAGTTGAGGAATATATGTCCCAAGATAAATTAGAACAGATTTTTTCCATGCAGAAAGAGCTCAATGATATTGTTTTTTCAAAGTGTGATACTCGCTCGAGTGATGAAGTTCAAGATTATTCGAAACTTTCAAAACATTTACTTGAAAAAGCCAAAACCTTAGACGACAATCCGTTATTTGCTTCTGACACACTTTGTCAATGGATTGATCGCATGTTATGGGCAATGGGTGATGAGGTAAGAGAGTTACAAGAGGAAATTCCTAAAAAATGGTGGTCAAAAGATCCCGTGGATATTCAAAATGCTCGCGTTGAAGTTATTGATATTCTACACTTCTGGGTTTCTGTTTCCATGTTTTTAGGGTTAGACGCAGAGAAAGTATTTGAAATATATAAACAAAAGCATTCTGTGAATATTAAACGCCAAGAGACTGGTTACAATAAAGCGGGTAAGACTGAAGATGATAATAAAGCGATCGTTTAGATTGTGATGCCATAACATCTTGATTCATTCTGATCTTGGTAATTCTATTCAATTTGTCCTACTTAACAATCATTTAGACTTCTATTATCTCAATAGGAGTCTTTTTTGTTTCATGATCCAAAGTGAATTTTTGAAAAAAAAGGCTGCCTTAATAAAGACAGCCTTCTGATGAATGTAAGAATAATTATTCTTCAACTACTTTTTTAAGAATCCAAATCACTTCTTGGCCTTCACGTCCCGGAGCTGATTTCTTAGGAGTGAGTCTTTCAACAATATCAAAAATACCATCAAGACGAGCCATCAGTTCACCTTCAGAAGTTGAATGTGGAGGTCCATCCATTGGAGATGTTGCGTTAAATGGGAAGAAAGAAGCTACAACAATGCCGTCGTCTTTTAACATTTTGTACCAAATCTCAAAATACTCATCGCGACGACCCGGGTGGATTGCGCAAAAACAAGTGTATTCCCAAATGATATCAAATTCGCCTGAATCTTTTGGATTCAATTCGAAAAGGTCAATGTCTTTTGCCGTTAAGTTATCAACAACGCGAGATAATGAATCAAGTGCATCTACTGCTGTTGGACAATAATCTACAGCAAGTGTTTCATGACCTCTTTCAGCCCATGCTTTGGCGTCGTATCCACGTCCAGCACCAGGCACTAAAACACGGCCTTCTTTAGGACAAATAGGGTTTTCAAAAAAGTCTTCGAGGATAGGAGATACTCCAGCTAGATCCCAGCTGTCATCACCATCATTATATTTTTTTTCCCAGAAATCAGGTAAGTTTTGTGTTAACATTAATCGTCCTTAGTCGTATGGTGTGCCAGCTGCCCGCATGCCGCTTTAATATCTCGGCCGCGAGGTTGGCGTATAGTAATAATTTCATTACCCTCTCGGATAATTTGCATAAATTCTTCGATTTCTTCAGGCGAAGGAGGGAGCAAATTTGGATCGTCAGACTCGTTAATGACGATTGCATTTACTTTTACCTTGCGAGGTCGTATTATTTTAAGAAGCTCTTTAGCTGCTTGAGGAGTACAAGTGATATCTTTGATTAAGATGTACTCAAAGGTGACGCCTCTTTCCATTTCTTTAATAAAATTATCAACTGCTTCTAAAAGTTTGTCTAATGGGTATCTATCGGTAATAGGCATGATAGATTTACGCATTTCATCATTTGTTCCGTTGAGAGAGACTGCTAAATTTGCTGGTAAGCGGTCATCAGCCATTGCTTGAATATTGGGAACAACACCCGATGTCGATATGGTGATTCTCTTACGAGAAAGTCCAAAATATTTTTGATGATGAAGCCAATTAACTGAAGTCTTCACATGATTATAATTATGTAGCGGCTCGCCCATGCCCATGTATATGATATTAGTCAAAGGGACTTGATTTTCTTTGGCAAGCCATTCATTTGTTTTAATAAATTGTTCTAATATCTCACCTGCATTGAGGTGACGTTTCAGACCCATGCGAGCAGTGCGGCAAAATTTACATCCCATAGCACAGCCGACTTGAGTCGATACACACACAGAATTTCGTTCAAGGCGGGGGATGAGTACTGTTTCAATAAAATATCCATCAAGTGTCTTAAAAAGCCATTTGACGGTACCGTCCATAGACTCTTCACAGCCGACTTCTTCAAGTGATCTGAGGAAAGCACGCTCATTGAGGTCGTCTCGAACAGCTTTGGGGACATTGTCCATTTCATCGAAAGATTTTGCGCTCCGGTTGTATATCCAGTGCAATACTTGATCAGCTCTGAAAGGCTTGTGGCCCATGTCTTTGAAGAGGCTTTTCACTTCAGTTTCGCTCAGAGATTTTAGATCAATTTTTTCCATTCGCCAAAGATATAAAAAAATGGTAGATTTTAGCCTTATTCCTTTCTGTATGAGGTCAAAATGGAACATTTTAATCGTTGGAATTCTCCAGAATACTTATGGATCTTTGATTTTGATTTAACGCTCTACGGGTTTGATGAAATTGAAGTTTTACAATCCATGGACTTTCCTATGAATGCTTTCATTCAATCTCATCTAAAGATGAGTGAAATTGAAGCAAATATTTTGAGGAAAAAATTTTGGGCAAAATATGGCACTACCTTGGCAGGCCTGAGGTCAGAATTTAGTGTAGATCCTCACAATTTCTTTGATTTTATACATAGTCATAGCAATATTGTTCACCCCAAACCCAATAAAAAGCTTCAAGAGATTTTATCTAAAATAATTTGTGAAAAGTGGATTTTTACTAATGGAAGACGAGACTGGGCTGAAATAGGGGCTGAGAAGCTCGGAGTTCAAGCGTTTTTTACAAAACTGATTGATTTGGAAGACTCGAACTGGATAGGTAAGCCACATGATATTGCCTATGAAATAGTGAAACGAGCCATTATTACGTCGGGGCGTTCCGAGGATCAAAAAGTAGTGTTTCTTGATGATAATTATGAAAACTTAATAACAGCTAAAAAGCATGGCTGGCATACGGTCTGGATGAAACCTCTTGATGAAAAACCTGGTCCCTTTGATGCTCATATTCATAGCCTGCTTGAATTAGATAAGGTGTTTTTGTGAAAATTGCTTGGAGTGTTGGGGAGGCTTCAGGAGATGTGATTGCGGCTTCAATGTTAAGTAAATTCCCTGGCAACGTTGAACACCTTGGTGTGGCTGGACCTATGATGAGGAAGTTCAATATAAATGTCTTTCAGAATCAAGAACGGCTCGCTGTGATGGGCATTCTTGATGTGGTTTTAGATTTACCTTTTTTTATTAAATACTTAGCTAGATGGAAAGCGTACTTAATCAAAGAAAAACCAAATTTATTGATCTGTGTTGACTATCCTGGGTTTAATCTCAAGCTTCAAAAGTTTGCGCGTCAGCTAGGCATTGCGGTACTTGTCATTGCTCCCCCTCAAATTTGGGCCTGGAAACAAAACAGATTCAAGAATTACCAAAGTGTTGGGGTTGTTTGTTTATTTGATTTTGAAAAAAAGAAATGGGATGAAGTTGGGATTCAGGCTCACTATTTTGGCCATCCATCGGTTGAGATCGCAATTCTCCAAAAGGCTGAGTCAATTAAGGGTCAAAAGGGTCAAAAAGCAGACTTAGACCTTTTACTTTGCCCTGGCTCTAGAATCAAGTCGGCTAAGCGTAATTTAGAGACTTACCTTAAACTACTTGATTCTATAAAAAAGAATACTGATACAAACCCTGGAAAGGTTGGGGTCTTATTTCCAAATTTAGAGATCCAAACGAACTTAATCATTGAGTTTCCTCAATTAAATGAATTATATCAATATGTTTTAACTCAAGATGATTATCCTAAAGCAAATCTTGCATGGACTTCCTTGGGGACAAATACTTTGGAACTGTCTCTTCGGCATATACCACAAATTGTGATACATAAATTAGACATTCTCACCTATTTAATTGGTCGTGCTTTTGTGAAAACGAAGCTCTTTGCTCTTCCCAGTATTCTTTGTGAGCGAAAAGTGGTGGAAGAAATTATCTTTAATAAAATAAAAATAAGTGAATTGGCTAGACGAGTTCAAACTCAAAGTCAGTGTGAAACTAAGCAACTAGAAGACTATCAAGTTTTGACCCATAGTTTGGGTATGAATCAAGATCAGTTCATGTTTTCTAGTCAATGCGTAAAATGGATTTTGAGGACATATCGTGGATAGTTTTAAAATACAAAAGTCTGGTAGCTTGCACGGTGAAGTAGCCACTTCAGGAGCTAAAAATGCAGTGTTGCCTATGATGGCGGCTACACTTTTAGCTGATGGCATCTCAATTATTGAGAATGTACCAGGATTAAAAGATGTAAGGACAATGTCTGATGTGATGAGGGTTTTAGGGGCTAGGGTTGATCAAAATGGGTCTACCCTGACAGTTGATGCTAGTCAAGCCAATTATCTTGAAGCACCTTATGAATTAGTAAAGACGATGAGAGCTTCAATTTATGTAATGGGTCCATTACTTGCTCGGCATGGAGAAGCCAGAGTATCGCTTCCGGGTGGATGTGCCTGGGGACCACGGCCTGTGGATCTTCACCTTAAAGGTATGGAAGCACTTGGTGCATCAATTACAGTTGACCATGGTTATATAGTCGCTAAAGCTGAAAAGCTCAAAGGTGCTGTCATTAATTTTCCAATCAGTTCAGTTGGTGCCACAGCAAATGTATTAATGGCAGCAGTATTAGCTGAGGGACGCTCAGTTCTTAACAACGCAGCAATGGAGCCAGAAATTGATTCTCTTTGTGAATATCTTATTGGTATGGGCGCTAAAATTGAAGGTGTCGGCAGTAAGAGCCTTGTTATTGAGGGAGTTACCTCATTAAATCCAGGTAAAGGTGTAACTATCCCTGACCGTATTGAAGCGGGATCTTACCTAGTGGCTGGTGCAATTACTCGTGGAAAAGTCAGGGTGACTAAGGCAGAGCCTAAGCATTTAACAGCTGTACTTGATTCGTTTAAAGAAATGGGTTTTGGTGTTGAAATCGGGGATGATTGGGTTGAAATTGATGGTGAAAATAAAGTTTTAAAACCCGTGAATGTTGTGACTCTTCCATACCCGGGATTCCCAACTGATATGCAGGCTCAATTTATGGTATTACTTGCTACGATTCAAGGAAATTCAATCATACAAGATACAATTTATCCCGATCGGTTTACTCATCTCTCTGAACTTGACCGTTTAGGGGCAAATTTAAGTTTAAAAGATAATACAGCTACTATTCTTGGAGGGGCTAAATTCAGTGCTGCACCTGTGATGGCATCTGATTTACGAGCTTCAGCTGCCCTTGTGCTTGCTGGTCTTGTCGCAGAGGGAACTACGGAGATTTCTAGAATTTACCACATTGACCGAGGTTATGAATCTTTTGAAGAGAAATTGAGCTCTCTTGGTGGGAAAATTGAAAGAATCAAGAACTTTGAATAAATCTTGATTGAAATATTATTGATAAAAAAAGCCACCTCAGTGATATGAAGTGGCTTTTTTGTATGAACGCATATTAATAATGTAACCCAATTAAATGTTTAGATATTAGATCTAAATATTTGAATTGGCAAAGTCCCAATTAACTAATGAGTCTAAGAAAGTCTGGATGTACTTTGGACGAAGATTCTGGAAGTCTAAGTAGTAAGCGTGTTCCCAAACATCAATTGTAATTAAAGGTTTTCTACCATGAGCAATAGGAGAATCAGCATTTGCTGTTTTCTCGATAACTAATTTGTCACCGTCTAGCACAAGCCAAGCCCATCCAGATCCAAATTGAGTCATAGCTGCAGCAGTAAACGCTTCGGCAAATTTTTCATAGCTACCAAAAGAGCTATTAATTAGTTCTGCAATTTTACCATGAGGAGCTCCGCCACCCTGTGGTTTCATTGATTCCCAAAAGAATGAGTGATTAAAAACTTGAGATGCATTGTTGAATACGCCTGCTAGTTTTGAATCAATAGCTGACTGTTGAATAATTTCCAAAAGAGTATTGTCTTCAAGATCAGTTCCAGCGATCAATTTATTCAAATTAGTTGCATAAGCTTGATGGTGTTTACCAAAATGAAAGCTAAGTGTATTTGCAGTCATATGCGGTTCTAGCGCAGTATCTGCATAAGGTAGTGGAGGCACAGTTATAGCCATTGAATTTCCTTGATTATAGTTGATTCGTGAATTGAAATTACACTCTAAACCGGTCCCAAACTAGTTGAGGTTGGCTTTTAGCGATATTTCGTTGAGTTATTGGAATATACCTCGAAGTCCAGCTCCGATTGATTTTATTTGATTGCCAACAGCATTGCCTAAGATACTCCCAATGTTAATAATTTTTTGATTTTCTAAATCACCTTCCATAACCAAAGGGACAACATAAGAATTGTCTTTTACCTTAGTTAATGCTTTTCGAGTAAGATGGGGTAGCTTTTCATAGTTGGTTTGATTTAAATGTACTTTACCTCTGAGAAAAAACCAACCATTAGCGTTGATTTTACCCTTGGAGTTAAAATGAAATTTATCTGAACTAGCCTCTAAAGCTTGCCAATGAATTTCACCTGATTTGAGCTGAAGACTATCTGAACTAATACTTTCAAAATTGATTTCAGAAAACAAAGGTGCACGTTCTTGAATAAGTTGGCTTTTTTGAAAGCCAAAGTTTTTTAATTGGAACGAGCTCCATTTAACCTTAGCATTTCCGATCCATCGGGTCCAATCTAGGAGTGGACCATTGGCTTTTAATTCACCATTTAAGTCGCCGCCTAAGTCAGGAGATTTGCTAAAAATGAAGGAGGCGCCTTGCTGAAAGGGAAGCTCCTTGAATGCAATTTGAGTCTCATGATGAATATTTTGGTGTTGACTCTTTAATTTTGAAGTGATTTGAATTTGAGATTTTTTCCAATTCAGGTCAGAAACTTCTAATTCAGCGCCTTGAGTTGATAATGCAAGAATGAAGTCTCCGTTTTGCGCTTGGACTTTATTTAAGCGAATTGATTGGAAGTAGCCCTTTAGAAGAGAGGAATTTGTTCCTAGTTCAAGGTCAGTTTTAAGTTTTTCAATGTGAATAACTGGTCCCTGTGTAAATTCTCTATTTTGAATTCGAAGTGATATTACCTTGAGTTCCGTATTTGGTAAAAGAGATCTTAGCTCTTTGCCTAGGAAATTACCACTTTCACTTAACCACCTAGATAGGGCCTGCTTTGCATTGCCGTTGGACTTGAGGTATAGATCTTCAATTTTGATTTTTGAAACAGTTATTTTGTCTTCCAATAAGCTAAAATAGTTAATTTCAAGCCAGATGCCTTTGGCTTGTAAGACGGAAATACTTGGGTCAAGTTTGCTGAGTCGTAAGCTTTTAATGTGAATGCCATCTAAAAGACTCCAGGTGAGTTCTGACTTGGGGAGGGCCTTGTAAATTTTAGGATATGACTTTTTGAGGAGAGATCGACCGACTGGGTCGACTAATTTATCAAAAGTGAGAATAAACGCACCACCCAAAACGAGAACGCTAATCAGTAAAAGAACCCATTTAAGGGAAGATTTTTTCTTTTTCTTTTTTGTCATGACTCTTATTTGTTAGATTTATCCTAAAATAAATAAAAAAAGGAATATTGACATGTCAGAAGTAATAAAACTGAACGAAGCTGAATTTGATGCAGCAATTCAAAGTGACAAACCGGTTTTGGTTGATTTTTGGGCTGAATGGTGTGGACCTTGTCGTATGATTGCTCCTGTCTTGGATCAACTTGCAGCAGAGCTTGGTGATAAAGTAACTATCGCTAAAGTCAATGTTGAAGATAACCAAGCCCTAGCTCAACGTTTTGGTATTTCATCTATTCCAAACTTAAAAGTTTTCAAAAATGGTGTTGAGGTAGATAATATCATCGGTGCCGCACCAAAGGCAACTTTACAAGCTGCTGTTGAAAAACATATTTAATCTAAAATAGACTTAGTTTTATAACTGAAACTGTTTTCTTGAGGATCTTTAAAGGCTGTCGTTGACAGCCTTTTTTGTTCCATTATTACAAATGCTAAGTTAATTCGCTTATGGTTTATTGAATTGATAACTGCACGAAATGACCGTTAAAACGAAAAGAGCCACCCTTAAAGGAGTGGCTCTTTTTTATTTCAAATAAAAAAACTATTTGTCGAAATATTTTTTGAGACCTTCACCAGAAGCAGTCATTGCTTCAGCGCCTTCATTCCAATTTGCAGGACATACTTCGCCATTTTGTTCGGTGTGTTGTAAAGCTTTGACCATGCGTACAGCTTCGTCAACGTTACGACCAAGTGGAAGATTGTTTACAACTTGATGTTGAACAACGCCGTCTTTGTCAATTAAGAAAAGGCCACGTAGCGCCATTCCACCAGCAAGTAGAACATCATAATCAGCTGAGATTGTTTTGTTAAAATCAGATACGATTGGGTATGTAACGCCTGCAATACCGCCCTGTTTCCTAGGAGTATTTAACCAAGCCGCATGTGAGAACCAAGAATCAGTAGAAACAGCAACAACTTCAGTGTTTAACGCTGCAAATTCAGCTACTTTCTCATTAAAAGCATGAAGCTCAGTAGGACATACAAAAGTAAAATCTAGAGGATAAAAGAACAATACTACGTATTTGCCTTTAAATTGTGAAAGAGTGAAATTTTCAATAATCTCTGCGCCTTTAACGGCTTTTTCAGAGAAATCTGGTGCTGATTTTCCAACAAGAACTGCCATGTTGATTCCTTTTTGTAGGGTTTATAAGTTATTGAGTTCAATATACTGAATAATCAGTCTAGTTTCAAACGAATAGATACTAATTAAAGCGACTAGAGTTGATTAACTTGATTTCGGTTATTCAGATTTTTCATTTGGCGGTAATTCAACTGAATTTGAATTTTGAACTTCATTCCATAAGGGGCTTATTTTTGGAAGATGGTCTTGATATTTGAGTTGGTATGAACGGAGATTTTTAATAGAATCATTAATTTCACCAATTTTCACACTTGATGAGTCAAAAAAGCGCTCCCTTTGCAGCGAATTGCACTGAACCAAGGCTGTAAGTTCTTTGTTTAGTAATTCAATGGATATGAATGAAGAGTGATAGTAGTCCTCTAAAGCCTTTAAAGGACAGTCTTTTAGTTGATTCAAAATAAATTGGCGCTGCTGAGCAAGTTCTATTTTAGCTTGATTCAATATTTCTTCATATTTGTCAAAATCAGGGGAGCCAAGAATGAGGTGAAAGGGGAAAATTTTACGAATTTGAAATCCTAAAATATATCTCTCCATCATCCTCGCTTTTTTTAGAATAATGCCTAAATTTTGTGTAAAGTATTGGTATTTATACATGATATTCTTTTTTTTCTATAAATATAATGATATACTACCACTATCAAGCGATTTTAATCAGGATACATAATGGAATTAAGTGTCAATAGAAACGACAAGCATGCCTTGCTCAAAGTTTCTGGAAAATTAACTGCTACAAAATTAAGTGATTCAATACGTGGTGTTGCGAAGGATTTATTTGATGATCAAGTGGATCGTGTCATTATTGATATGCAAAATTTGGTCCATATTGATTCAACTGGTATTGGTGAACTCGTTGCAGCATATACATCTGCGGCTAACGCTGAAGCTGAGTTACTTCTAGCCAATGTCCCTGATATGGTACGAGATCTTTTAGAAACGACCAATCTATTAGATGTTTTTGAAGTTATTGAAGATGGCTGTGAAGAGTTGCTAGAATTTCAATAACGCAAGTTTAGAGAAGAACTTAAGAAGTTCAAATTTTAATATATATTAACCAAAATACAATTTCTGAATCGAGGAACAAATGAATAAAGGTTTAATTTTATCGATATTGATGAATATCATGCTTTTTGCTGCCATCTTTTTTGTGAAAGCAGATGCACATGAACAAGCGCAAAATTTTGTAAAAGAAAAAATGGAAAAAGCAAATGAAATAGTTTCTAATGCTAACAAGGTACATTCTTACAACACCTTACTTTTCCAACTAGTAAATGAAATACATTCATCCAAAAGCAAAAACAAAAAAGATATTATTCGTCAAATCAAAACTTTTGTTAAGTCAAATACAGATAAAGCTGCTTTGACTGAAGCTCGTGACCCTCAAGATAAAAATATTTGGAAAGTTGGCTGGACGAGCTATAGCTTTAAGGTCGAGTTTAATGGCAATAAATTTAAATCAATTGATATCAGTGGGATGCTTGATAACTAGTCTTATTTTAAGTTATTAAAAAAATGGCAACTTTTTAGTTGCCATTTTTTTGTCCATTTTTCAAATGTTCAGTCGTACACTTCATATTTAAATTCTTAATCAATCGAACTTACTACACCTGTTTAATTAATCGATAAATACCAAAAGGGTTTTCCATTCCTTCAGGGTGCAGCGATTGGCTTTCTTGAGATACTTTATATATCTCTTCACCAAAAGCGACTTTCTCTAAAGACTTGATTGGTGATCCAATATGATACATACAAAGTTCTTCAAGCTTGTTTGAAGCATGAGATGCATTTGAACTAATACAAAGGTCTGCAAGTCCCCAGGCTTCCATGCCTATACTAAAAATGCGGTTATCTTTTTCAACCAAGTTGATGAATAAACGTTGCCATTCTTCTTTACCTATCTGGAATTCTTCAATAAAATCTGATATTTCAAAGGCTTGACCACTTTGTTGAAGTATGATAAAATCAATGTCTTTCTCATTCCCCTTTAACATTGTTATCAAGGAATCAAAGTCGTTTTGTGAGCATATTTCATGAGAAATATTCACAACTAAAATTTCTTGAGCATTGTTGTGAACTGTTCGTGATAAACCAAGGTCGTTGGCAATTTGGCTGAGACCGACTTGTGAATCAATACGAGCAATAGAAAATATACTGGGAGTCAAATCTTCAAATTTTGAAGTTTCATTGACTTCTGGTTGAAGCACTAAGGCGACTTGTAACATGGGGGACTCACTTGAAAAGAATTAGTTTTTTAGATAGAAAATTCCAACTAAAGGTAATCAAAACAGCCAATATTTTTGAGACAAACTCATTTAAGCTAGTATTCTCCACAAACCAATAGAGAAGAAGAGAATTTAATAGAAAACCTATGAATGCAGTGGAAAAGAAGATAAGGCGTTCATGGTTTCTATTGGCTAAATTACGATTTGTAAATACAACATAGATACTCAGTAGGTAATTAATGGCAAGGCCTGCGATAAAACCGGCTGGTTGGGCTACCCAAAAGTAATGGAATGCAAATACCTTATACAAAATCGTAAAAATCGTAATATCTATTAGAGTTGCTAATCCGCCTACGATGAAATAGCGAATCAATTGCATAAAAAACCTAGAATCAGGTTCTAACAGTTTTTTAAATCGTTCCATTTACAATCTCAATTCAATAATATTATCAATTTTTGAAAAGGTCTGATTAAATTTAACATGAAGCTTTTTGTCGTTATACTTGTCTTCACTTTGAATCAGCTCATTGGAGGTATATGCAGAATAAATATTGGTTATTAAAATTGTTTTTGATTCTTCATCTAATTCAAATGTAATTCGCCAAGTTCTATAGCCTAAGGAATAACAATTGTCGTTATCAAGTCGACGAATTCTCTTATGTCTAGTGCTCAATGGCTGATATTCTAGCTGCTTACGTACATATGCCTCTAAACTCATAAGACCTTGGTTTTCTAACCATAAGGCTTCAGTTAACGCGACTGCCTTCCAATCAATCTGAAAAGCATGGCGATCCATGTCTTCAAGCCACCCAATTTTTGCTTCAGGGAAGCTATCTGCGTATGGAAGGTAGGGTTTGATATCTAATATGGGAGTATTATCCAAAAGATCACATTCATTGACCCAAATTTTGAGACCTTTTATTTGACTCACTTTGACGCAGCTCATGCCAATAGGGTTGGGCCTATATGGAGCTCGAGTGGCAAAGACGCCTCTTTTAATGCCATCAGGATTTCGAGGCGGATTGACTTTAGGTTTCCAATTTTTTTGATTTAAATGAAATAAGTATATTATCCAAATTCTCTCGATCCCGTCTAAATCATCTAATGCTTGTTCAAAGTTCATTTTTGGATTTAATGAAATAATTCCTTTATGATCCTCAAGAGATGCTTGCCTTGGGGCATCATACCGGTTTTTCATCTTTGAATGAAAAATGCCAATGCTTTTCGGGATCCATTCAAATTCATTTAAATCTTGCATTCAATATCTTTCCAAAAAGTTTCAAGAGAGACTTTATAATTGCTATTTTCAAGAATAATCTTATTATCTAATGCATTGATGATTGTTTCAATATTTAAATCGAATTGATTTGAACTATGAAAAAGTTTTTTTTCTTTTAAATCTTCAGCCAAATACTCTTGTTCAGTTTGACCTGGAGTTGGCACTAATAGTGCGTTTTTTTGAAGACATAAAAAATCCATAATACTTGAATAACCAGAACGAGCAATTACAAGCTTTGCTTTGGAAATTTCAGAAAAATAATCCTGAGTCTGTAAATGGCTAAATACTGTAAATTGAGTCGAGTTGAACTTAGAATTAATATTCTGTATATCCGGCAGGCCTTGAGTAATTACAACTTTATAGGTTGTGTCTTTTAGTATCGAAAGAAGTTTATCCTCTAATTGTGTCCGACTAGGTTCTGGACCTGAGAGACTGATAAAAATATCGGTGTCAAATTTTTGGTTAGTATCTGAATTTTCACCAGATTGATTTTCAAACCTTGAAAGGTAGCCTAAATAAATAGCTTTGTTTTTTTTATGAACAGAAAGCCGACCAGCTAAGTGTTGGTGTGAATCATGACTATAATCGGGTACGACTAAGCAGTCGTATTTTTTATAAACCAGAGAATGAATAAAGTAACCTATGGGCTCTAAGAATTTGAATAATTTGGGGGCTGCAATAGTAAGCTGATGACTCATGTATATATTGTATGCAGCCGAAGAATAAACACCAAAACGGTTATCACTCATTACCACATCTATTGAGTGCTTTTCTACGATTGTCTGAATTAGTTTTTTTTCACGAATAATCCCTAGAATTATTCTCGGAAATTGAATAGCCATTGCCAAAAACATGGGTACCTTTTTGGGGTACTTAATTTGAATACCAGTGAGATTGATTGATTCTATTGATGGGAATTCAAGTTCTAAGAGTTTTCTTGGACGATCTTCACATGCAATTAAAACTTCATGCCCCTCATTGATGGCAGCATTAATGAGGGGGATACAGCGTGTGGCATGACCTAATCCCCAGTCTAGTGGTGATATTAGAATTTTCACTTTTCAAGCCAAGGGTTAAGCCAGTTCGTGTGGTCACATAGATCTGTTTCACCTTGAAGTGTTTGTAACTCAAGGTTATGAATATTTTGAACATTAATTCGTTTTGTGTGAATTTCTTCAGCATAGACTGCAGATGATTCATAGAGAAGTTTGGAGTCACCATATATTTTAAATATTGCGCCATCACCACACATGCTTTCATCGTCCATTCCAAAAGATGTATTGAGATATGAATACTGACCATTTAATGCAAAAGAAGATTTTGAATCAGTATGGGTTCCAATGCCCCAGGGGAATACTTCTGATTTCACTTTAAGTGAATTTTGTTCCACAGTTTTGTTGATTTGTGAATTACCCCATCCTGAAACCAATTGAGAAGGTTTAAGGCTTGTTAATAAAATGGTGGAAAGGTCAGCTTGATAAATTGAAAATTTGCGCTCTTCTTGAACTTTATCCGGGTAATTTAATTGATGTTTATAGCGGTGAATCCCTTTTTGAGAAGTGAGGGATATTTTTATTTCTACTTGGTTAGATGTGATGACTTGTTGATGAAGGATTTCATTTTGATCGTTTAACAATTTATATTCAATCGGTTCTAGGAAAGATTTTTTCAAGTCAACAATGATCTCTGGTGAATGTATGGTTTGTGAATTAAGTGAGACAGTTGTGTTGTTTGTAAATTTACTACCCGATGATTTTGAAACAATTTTATTTACTGTTAAAGCATAACCAAAGGGTCTTGTTTTTCTTATAATTTCTTCAGTTTTGTAGTTCGACAAAATTTGCTCAACTTTTTTAGTTGTTTTAAATCCGACAACTCGTGACTTTTTATTGACTTTACCATAGCCATCCTGACCTCTTACGAGATATATGTTGTCACCAGTTTTAGTTTGCCACTTCTGGAATTCATCAATATTCCAATTGAGGAATCGTGACTCAGAAAACCCATTTAAATGTTGAGAAATCATCTGCCAAGGTCTCGCATAAATGAATATTGAACCCTTAGGGAGGGACTTCAAATAAGAGTTGAGGAACTTTTCCTCTTCAAGTAATTTGTTTTTCTTGTAGTGAATGTTTTCATTAAAGCTAGGCCTGTGGTAGGTTGTTAAACCAATACAAATAATGCAAAGTAGAAAGAAGCTAAAGGATGAAGCTAGTGAGTATACTTTTTTGAATTTTGATTTAATAATTAAAAGCTCAACAAGGTTTTGTACAAAGACACCGGCAATTAAGGAAAAGATAGGGAGTATGATAAGGACGTATCGTTGATTAATGTCAATAGTGAAATTACCAGAAACATTGAGCATGACTACGAGTGGTTGCAGCATAAAAAAGGCAACAAGTATAAACTGTTTCCAATACCTTTTGGTCCATATCATTTGAATCAATAAAAAGATGGTTCCAGAATAAACTATGATGGTTTGAGTTGTACTAAAAGGATAATAAAGCAATCCACGAGGACCAGGCTTCAAGTTAAGCATGACTTGTATGTTGTCCCAAAAATTTCGATAGAGATTATAAAAGCTATGTGCCTCATACTCACCACCTTGGAAGTTAAATCCTTTATATGCGGCTATGGTTATAATGATTGGAGCACAGATGAATATAAGCGCTGATGTTATAAGTGGAAGTCCCCATGCATGTTTTTTCCAAAGAGGGTAATAGTACAATACTATCGGAGTGAATGAAAATAAAGTCTCTTGTCTTGTTCCTGCTAGTAAACCCAATAGAGGAATTACAAATAAGAGGTGAGACCACTTAGATCCATTTTTCCTTAGTAGTGGAATAACACATAGTAAGAGAGTAAAAAAGAAAACATAGGCTATTTCTGTTGTCGCCGTCCTTGATTGGAAAATCATTTTAGGCATGGTACCGAGGAATGTTGCGGCACTGAGGGATATCCACGGGTTTTGGAATATAAGGAAACTGCCATAAAATATGAAAACGATAGACAAGAGAAATAACGGTAAGTTTAATTGCAATGCGGTGTCTCGATTAGGGTCCGCAAATTTAAACATGACCCAATAAAGCAAAGCGGTGGTTTTACCTTTAAAATTATTTACTTCTTCAAAACAGTTAAGAATCCCATCTTCGAATATTCCTTGATTACAGACACCTGCACGTTGATTATAGTGCATTTGAATACCCATGGATTCCCAACTTGATTCGTCCGAAAGTACTCGATGTTGCAACTGCACTTCTTGGCTTGTAAATATACCGACAAATAAAAGAATAATTGTCAATGCAAACCAAGATGAATTTTGAGGCTTGTTATCCTTAAAGCCTTGCCATAATTCTTTCAGGTTGAAGGAGAAACCAATGAGTGTAATTAGAGCGACAATAAGTTGAATATAAAATCCATAGCTACGATCAATAAATTTTGCTGTAGAGTTAGGGACTGATTCAAAGCCAATATAGACCATGATAAGCAATAAAAGCGTGAGAAAGGCACCTAAAACAATTGGTCGTTTTATCGGTAAAATTTTATAAAAATCAGAACTTGATTGCATCATGGAAGCCTATTCAGTTAAAACAGCCTTAAATATTTTCTTTGCAATGATTTGTTTGCCTGATCTAATTGTGCAGGTCCACTCTCCTTGCATTGTCTCTAGTGGCTCCCAAAATGTATCACCAAGGAAAAAAGTATCTTCGTTACTGAGTACCTTATAGTTTCCTTTAAAGTCACCTATAAGCTTTTGGTCTTCATCGTAAAGTGGAGGGTGCTTTATCTCCCATTGAAGCTCTTTGTCTTTCGAGTTATCTATGGATATAATCATGCCCCATTCTTGATCTATAATGATAGGGATTTCTAGGGTAAATTCCTGAATTTTAGGGAGTTCTTTAGAATTACTTTTCCATTTAGAATAAATCCCCCATGAGACAATTGATACATTTTTTTGGGATATTGGAAATCTCATTTGGGACTTTCTGAATGCTATAAATGATTGAGGCCACCTATGGGTGGCCTTTTGAAATCTTACTAACTATCTTATTTAGCTTTAAGAATATAATTAGCTAAAATTTTCCCTTTTTGTTTTATAGAGACAAGTTGACGCTCATTTTTTAAATCAACTTCAAATTTCACCATTTGATTAGAAATTTCGAGGGCTTGAAATGTTTTACCTTTAGATAAGTCAGCCACAACTAATTTCCTGTTTTTAGTGATTGATTTACAAGCGTCTTTATATTTGTTTGCTTTTCTTACGCTGATAGGTGAGATTACAACTTCAATAGCGGCCTCATTTCCGCCTTTTTGAAAGTAATATCCTTCAAACTTTGCATCAGTGACATAAGCAGACTCTAATTTTATTTTTGCTTTGGTTTTTTTGTTGACCATTTTTTGATTAAACGCCACAACATCACCAGTACAAATTGCATCCATTCCAACCCATTTGTTTAGGATTTTCTGAGGACCAGTTTCACTAGCTAAGTAAAGGCCTGGTGCAAAACGTTTACGATTAAATAAATAGATATTTAATGAGTTATCAGGAGCTTTTTCAGTCAATACTATCTCGTGTTCGGATTGCGAGAATTTGTTTTTGCCGGCTTTGATCAGAACTTTACCCAAGTCTAGCTCTTTAAATTCAAATGCACCATCGTTTCCTACAGTTGTGGTAAAGGGGGTATTAATTATTTGAACTTTAGCTTTTGCGATAGGTTTTTTAGTAAAAACATCTAAAACTTGACCTTTTACGCTACCCTTTTGGCAACCTACAAGAATTAAAGCTAATGTTAATAGTGTAAAAGTATGTTTTTTCATGATATTTCCTTTAAGGACACTTTTTTTTGTGAAAGCCAAAAGTATATTTTTATTATTTTTTTGCTAGGGCAAGGAGCGTTTGTGAAAGATTTTCAAAGAATGTTTATAGTGATATCTCTGGGTGGGGGAGTCACAACCTATTTATATTTATTTCACTGGGAAAAGTATTTCCCTCTCTTTGGCTTTGCAATCTTGTTTCTCTGTTCTGGACTGGTATTGATTGGCTGGGGATTGATCTTCATGTTTTTATTTGGTTCTAAAAAAAATAATCAACTCAAGGTATTTGCCTTTTTAAAAAAAGTAGCCTTTTGTGGGATTCTACATTTAATTGCATTCCCTTTGTTTTGGTTCTCTGAGCCACTAATATATAAGTCTATTGTAACAACCATCAACGAGAGAGTAGTACCTGAGTGGTATTATGATTTCTTTGATCGTGATAAGCCAAATTTAGAAGAAATTATTCTAGAAAAACGTAATATTTGGTAATGGTGTCAGATTTTCAATATGAAAAGTTCCAGTCAAAAAAACCTCGTGTTGTTGTAATTCAGGAGTTGGGTTACTTTTTAGATCGTGAGCTTGTTGAAGGTTGTACTAATTTTGATGTAATGCCTTGGTATTTTGCTAAAACTAGTGATCCAATCAAGAATTTTTTAGAAATTATTAATCAATTTAAACCTGATTTCATTCTGTCTGTGAACTTAAAAGGTTGCGATCAGGGTGGGGTTCTCTTTGATTTAATTGAAAACCTCAAAGTCCCGTTGGCAATTTGGTTTCTTGATAATCCAGATTATCTTTTACGAGAGTTCAAAGGTACATTGCCAGTGAATACAAATGTTTATATTTGGGATTCTAGTTGGAAGATTGGTCTTCAAAGCAGACTTAATCGCCCTGTCAACTTCCTACCGCTAGCCACATCGCATTTTTTTGAGAAAAACTCTAATTTTGACTCAAATGGACCTACTTCTTTCGTAGGTTCCTCAATGGCTCAGGGCGTTAAGCAGATAGAATCCGAATTATCAGACTTTAATCTAGGTCGTCGAGATTTATGGCCTCACTTTACTCATTTAAAGTCATCGTTAAGGATAACTGATATTAAGCCTCAAATTAATTCATATTTATCATTGAAATTGACTGATTACTCGGGAAAATTGGTGACAATTTGTGATGAATTAGTTCGATATTGGGCAACTTATATCTCCCGAGTTAATATGGTGAAGGTTGCCAGGTGCGCTGAAATTTATGGAGATCAAGGTTGGCAGGCTACATTATCAATAACTCCTGATTCCAAGCTCTTTGGCCCATTAAATTATTATGATGAGCTACCAGAACATTTTTCTCAAGCTGGTATTCACCTAAATTTTACACATTTTCAAATGCCAATGGGTGTTAATCAAAGATTATTTGATGTTATAAATGCAGGTGGAGTCTTACTGACAGATCAACAGGCGGACTTAATCCAGTTATTTCCGAGGCTCAAGGATTGGACCTACCAAGAGGTGAGTGAAATTCCTGATTTGATTCATAAAATTCATTCTTCATTGGAGTATTCAAACTTGTTATCTGACATTCAGAAAGAAATAAGAGAAAAACATTATTATCATCATCGCCTGACTGTGATTTATGACCAAATGAAATCTTTGTACATCAAAGATTAGTGTTCTTGAGGGTTTTGTTGTAAAAAAAGGCTCACTGTTGTTACTACCAGGCTCCACAACTTCAGAAGGTTTACATCTGCTTAAGGCGTTCTTCAGCTGAGAGTAAGGTAACAAGTCGGAATCCGAAGTGATTATTCAATACGATGACTTCACCTTTAGCCATTAACCGTTTATTGATATTAAGATCAATATTTTCTCCAGCTAAACGATCTGTTTGAAATACAGAGCCTTCACTTATATCAAGTAATTCTTTTAAAGTGAGGGTCTTTTTACCCAAAATCATAGAAAGAGGGAGTTTTATGTCACTCATTTGTTCCATATCTAGATTTTTTCTAGTGGACCGCAGAAATTCGTTTTTTTTAGCCATATTATTTATATCGGTTTTTTTTCTTAAAGCTTAAGCTCTCTTCATAATTCTATATTTAATATTTCAAAGAGTAAAGGTCAAGGCGCTATTATGTCCACATCTATTCAATTAATGGATTCTAAACAGCTAGAATTAAATATCAAAAGCCTAGCAACTCAAATTGCTGTTGATTTTAAAGGTACAAAAGTCACTTTAATGGGAATGGCTACAAGGGGCATTCCTCTTAGTTTGAGATTGAAAGCTTTTCTTGAAGACCTAGATGTTCAGGTGAGTCTGGGTACTTTGGATGCGACTTTTTTTCGAGATGACTATCACTTTAGAGCTAAATTCAAAAACCCAAAATTGGCTATTACTCAGCTTTCGGTCTTGAACTTAGATGATGAAAATGTCATTATTGTCGATGATGTTCTGTATACTGGTAGAAGTGTTCGATCTTCTCTTGAAGCAATCTTTGAAATGGGGCGACCTAGGTCTGTTCAACTTTGTGTACTTGTAGACCGTCAATCACTTGAAATGCCGATATTTGCCAAATACGTTGGTTTAAATGCTAAAACTGATGAAAATGAAGAAATTAAAGTTTCACTTATTGAAGTTGATGAGATTGATGATGTCTCAAAGTTTAAGATTGGAAATTAAATGTCACTATTAGAAACCAAACACCTCATCGGGCTTCGAGATTTATCATACAATGATATCCGTCATTTATTAGATACAGCCAAATCTTTTCGTGAAATCTTAGATCGACCGATCAAAAAGGTTCCATCATTACGCGGTCTGACCGTCGTTAATTTGTTTTTTGAAAATTCTACTAGAACAAGAATTTCTTTTGAACTTGCTGAGAAAAGGTTAAGTGCTGATACGGTTAATTTTAGTTCGAGTTCAAGTAGTCTCAAAAAAGGGGAATCGCTTTTAGATACGGTTCGAAATATTGAGTCGATGAAAATTGACCTAGCAGTGGTAAGACACTCAACCACAGGAGTGCCACAATTTTTAGCTGATAATACAAATTTAACGATTCTTAATGCCGGTGATGGGGCCCATGAGCACCCAACTCAAGGACTTTTAGATATGCTTTCATTAGAAACAGCTTTTGGTGACCTCAAGGGCCGTAAGATCAGTATCATTGGTGATGTTTTACATAGCCGTGTTGCTAGGTCAAATATATGGGGCTTAGTCACTCTAGGGGCCGATGTAACAGTATACGGACCTTCTACCCTTTTACCTAAGGATATTAGCGGATTCCCTATCAAAATAGCTTCAAGCTTGGAAGAGGTGGTCAGAGGTGCTGATGCTTTAATGTGTTTAAGGTTACAGAGGGAGCGACAAGATAAGGCATTGTTGTCCTCTGAAAGAGAATATCGAGAAAATTTCGGAGTTACCGCAAGTCGGATTGAAAAATGGAATCCGGAAGTCAAAATTATGCACCCGGGACCTGTAAATAGGAATATTGAACTTGATTCCACAGTGGTAGATAGTCAAAATAGTTTGATTTTAAATCAAGTAACCAACGGGGTTGCAGTGCGAATGTCAGCACTTTATTTACTTGGAGGCGGGAAGTAACATGTCAAATTTATTCATTAAAAACGTACGCACTTGGACGCCAACAGGGTTTAAAACTCAAGATATTGAACTTCACAATGAAAATACCGAATCCCCTCTAGAAATTGATGGAACTGGGAAGTATTGGTTGCCTCCTTTAGTTGAACTTTTTGCTGATTTCAAAGAGCCGGGCTTGGAGCACATATATTCTCTTCATGAAGGCGCTGAAGCTATGCTTTCTGGTGGCTTTGGTTCAGTGATTTTAGATCCCAATACGCATCCTGTTGCTGACCAACAAGAGGTGATACAATGGATTCAAACTCAAACTCAGAAGTTGGAGTTAGATATATACCCATGTGGAGCTCTGACCAAGGATCAAAAAGGTGTTCATTTAGCTGAGATGAGCAGCATGCAATCAGAAGGGGCCCAATTCTTTTCAAATGGGGTCAGGCCCATGCCAACAGCACCTATCTTGAGGTCAGTTTTTGAATACGCTAAGCAGCTTGATGTTGAGTTAATGGTGTTTCCTTGGCAACAAGATATTTGTGGCTCTGGACTTGTCCATGAAGATTCACTCTCTAGTATATTGGGCCTTCAAGGGTGGCCATCTGCGGCTGAAAGAATATCTGTAATGACGGCACTAGAGTTAGCGGAGTTGACTGGGGTTAAACTTCATCTAAGACAGTTAACATTGGCTAGTTCAATTGAGTTAGTTGAGCGATATCAGAAAAAGGGGGTTAAAGTTAGCTTTGATGTAAACCCAGCCCATATTCATAGAAATAATGAGCATCTCTTAAAATTGGATGTAAATGATAAAATTATACCTCCTTTGCGAGGAATTAAGGATCAATTAGAGGTTTATGAATTGTTTCAACAGGGTAGAATCCCAATTCTTTCATCTCAGCACCGCCCGGTTTTACCCGAGTTTAAAAATGAAGCTTTTGGTGATTCTAAGCCGGGTAATTTAAGTTTAGAGCTTTGTTTACCTAATTTTATTCAGATAAGTGATGATAAAGAAAAAATTTTAAACCAATTTATTATTTCCCATAGCCATAATCCTTCGATAAAGCTCGGTAAAAAGTCTGCTTTTGAAATTAAGGGATCTTATGCTGGGTTTTTATGGGACCCCGAGTCGGTTCAAGAGGTTAATGCAGGAACCTTTGCGGGTAATGTTGATAATTCAAATGAGCTCGGAAATATATTAAAGTGGAAAGTTGAGGCGGCTTACCTAAACAATTCATTTAAAATGCCGATAAAATAACTATGATCTATTGGGAACTAGGAATTATTGGACTAACTGCATTCATCTTTTTGATCTTTTCAAGACAGATTAAGTTGCCCAAGTTGTTTTATCGAAGAGAAGATACTCGTCGAATCCGCTCCTATTTGGATAAAAAGTCTTTCTTGAATCAACTTGAGTTGCAAAAGAGAGAAGAACGAAAAGTCCTTTTTGAAGAAGAAACGGAAAAGAAAAAGAAAAGCGACTTCTAAATTAAGTTGCTCTATTCAGATGACTTGCATAAATATACTGGCTTTTTCAACGGCACCTTTTGCGTTTTGTAGAATAAGTTTTAGTTTTGATTCATCCATATCTAAAAAGTCCCATACTTCAGATTGAATTGCTGGAATAAAAAGGTCACCACCATTGCCGAGTTGGAGAGACCTTGCTAAAGTGTCAGCTAAATTAACCACAGCACAAATTTCTTTGTCTTTCTCAGCACTCATAGGGTCGTGGTGAAATTCAATGACACTACAAATTTCACTTGGAAGATTCCATTCTTTTGCGAGCCAAAAACCAGCATGAGTATGATCAAAACCTAAAACCTTTTGTTCTGCATTGATGAGTAAGTCGGGCTTTCTCTCTAAGTAAGAAAAAACTTTTTCGTATTCATCTGGCAAATATAGTTGCATTAAAAGCTTGCCTAAATCGTGGAGTAACGCTGATATAAATACTTCTTCTGTTTGTTGCATTTTTGAAGCTTTTGCTATCAGTTTTGCAATTGAAGCCGTGGCTACAGAGTGAAGCCAAAAACCTTTAAAGTCAAGGCCAATACCCTCATCTTTATCCTCAAAGGCGCCAATGATTGAGGCGGTAATGACGACATTTCTTACAGTTAGGAAGCCTAATAATGAAATTGCATGAGAAATGGTATTAATCCTACCAGGGAAGCCATAAAATGCAGAATTTACAAGCTTCATAACACGAGACGCTAAAGCTTGGTCATTTGAAATAGCTAACCCAATTTCTTCACTAGACGTTTTGGGGTCTTGAAGTAAATTATTTATTTCAATTAAAACGGTGGGCAAGGTAGGAAGTTCATCAATGTCTTCAATGAGATCTTTTAATCCATCGAGACTATTCATGGTTCCCCCTGATGTAATTTAAGAAGAGTTTGAAATAACAAATTGTCATTTGGTTCTTCTGTACCGCTTATAAAGAGGGCTTTTAATTCCTCTTCATAGTGATCATCGCGCTGAGAACCTTCGGTGCCGAAATCATCTTGTGTCGGCTCTATACATACTTCCGAAATACCCCAAGTGTCTAGTCTACTTACCAGACTTGATTTGAGCTTAACCCCCTTAGGGAGTATAATGTTTCCATTGGGGCCGGCTAAATCTTCGGCAAGAATCATTCCATCTAGAATATCTTTTGTTGAAATTTTTTTCATTTAAAAGCTCTAATTCATCAATTTCTGTAAAAAAACAAAAATTGTTATTTAGTTTTTGACTCATATACACGATATTATAACAGAATGAAGAGTAAAATGCACATATCGATCGGGATTTTTTTCCTTTTTTTAGTTCCCTCAAGTTTCGCAGCTAAGGGAAGTGTCTTCTTTCATGCCCAAAAATATTGGCAGACGAATAACACTAGCCCGGTTTTACTATGGATAATAGGCTTTCTATTGGTTGTAATTTTAGGAGTACTTGTGCTTTTAGAGATTCGCAAGGCTGACCATTTTAATCGCCGTAAGATGGAAGTTGGTTGGCAAAAGTTTTACGATATTGCTAATAAAAAGAAGTTAAGCGAAAAACAACGGTCTGAACTTGAGACTATACTGCGCAAATCAGAGGTTGCCTCTGCTGAGATCATATTCTCATCCCCTCTTGTTTTTGAAAATACCATTGAAAAATATATTGAGACCCTTGGTAGTAAAATTTCTAAAGACGAATTTGACAAAATACATAGAATTCGCAAAGCTTTGAAGTATGATCATATTTCCGTTGATATCCCTTATGTGAGCACGAGACAGTTAAGTTCTGGTACAAAAATCATGGTAAAAACACCCTATGGTAAGGCCCAGACGACAATTCTATATGTCACAGAAGAAAATTGGGTTGTGTTAAATCCGGTTGTAGTTCAAGCCAAAGAAAAAATGCCATTAACGTTGGGTATCACTCGCTTTAGTGATGCCGAATACTCCATAAAAACGGATGTGGTTTCGGTCATAGATTCAAAATTAGTTCTTGAGCATTCAAGGAATCTGTCGCGTAAACAGCTAAGAAATTGGGTCCGTGTTGATACTAACATACCGGCTCAAGTAAAGATTATCAATGCAAAAAGTGATGAGGCAACTGCACCTAGCTCCGTTTTTGGGCTTATAAGTGATATATCAGGTGGTGGAGTATCTCTCAAGGTCCCGACCATGTTAGGTATTGATGATAATTTAGAAATGGATTTTGAACTAAATGGTCATAAATTCCGTAAAATACCTGGTCACATTATTCGCGTCATTACAGATTCTGAAGAAAAAGATGACCTTTATCAGCATTCTTTAGAATTTGATGAAATGGAATCTCAAGTTCAAGAACGAATTATTCGCTTTGTTTTTGATAAACAAAGACAAGACTCTCAGTGGCGTTAGTTCGTAAGTGCTTTAAAATTAAAGAACTATGAAAATAAATCTTGACATAACTTTGTATTCAACTTAAACTTTTGGTAGGTGTTGTTCTTAGGGTAATCAAGCTTTGTCAATTATTAATAATTTTATCGCAAGAGTCAAAGGTGAAAGTGTCACCCTTGGTATTGATGTTGGTCATTATTCTGTGAAAATGGCATTGATTCATCATAGACTGAAATTACATAAAGTACTGGCAATAAATGAGACACAATTAAATGATGGGGTTATAATTAATGGATCCATTCACAATCCAGAAGAATTAAAAAATGTTCTTACCGGAATGATTGAAAGTCTACCAGCTCATGTTTTAGAATATGATGTGGCTATTGGGTTATCTTGGAGTAGCGGAGTTCTCGCTGATTGTATCAATTTAAAGAAACATGACAAAGGATCAGAAGAGCAGCTTATTTTGTTTGAAGCAGGCTCTAGACCACCTTTTGATGAACAAAATATCACCTTAGACTACAAAGTAATCAATAGAGATGACGACCGTAATGAATTAGAGGTCCTATTAGTTGCAGCCAAGAATCAAACACTTTCAACTATAGCTGAGTTTTTTAAAGAGATTAATATTTCCCCTTTTGTTTTAGATGTTGATGTATTTGCTCTTTTAAATGCTGTTGGACGTGTTATTGAAAGCCGTGATAAAGAACCTGAAGTTCTAGCCATTTTAATGATAGGTGAACAAAGAGGCAATATCACTTTCTTAAAAGAAGGCCGATATCACTCTACGCGTGAAATTTCAACAGCCTCTGTAATCTCCATAATGAAAACTATTTGTCGCAAAGTAAGTTTGACTGTAGATGAAGTTAAACAGATTGTTTTTGATGGTATGCCAACAGAGCATAGTGATGAAATCAACAACGCCTTAGGCCAAGCCATACGTGAACTTGGAGGGTCAATTGAATCGGCAGCCAAGTATTTCCATTCTTTAGAGCCGGGTTTTGTGATTGAAGAAGTGATTTTAGCAGGTGGTGGGGCATTAATACCAGGTATAGACCAGATTTGTGCAGATAGATTAGGTGTCACAGCTTCTATTCTTGATTCTTTTGATGGAATTAAAATAGATTCAAACCTCGCCCAAGGTGAGTATATGTTAAAGCCTTCTGACAGAGTTCGATTCGCAGTGGCGCTTGGACTAGCAATGAGGAAACCTTAATGCAAGAAATTAAACTTAATTTACTACCTCTTGAATATCGAGTTAGAAAAGGTGATTTGACATGGGTAGGTTCTAGACGCGTTGTCTGGCCATTAGTGTTCTTATTTGCTTCGGTGATGAGCTCAATATCGTATTGGATTGTTTTAAATGATGAAGTCACCACTCTAAAAGAAATTGAAACGAGTCAAATTTCAACGATTAAAAAATTAGCTCCGGTTAAGTTGAAAGTTCAAAACTTAAAGAAAAGTCTTAATAAAATTCGCAAAAAAAACAAAGCACTCGAAGGAATCCAATTCTCAAAAACTAGATGGATCAATATTTTCCAAGATTTGTCATCTATTGTGCCTTCAAGTACATGGTTCAAATCAGTCACTCAAAAAGGTGAGGCATCAGTATCAATCAAAGCAAGTACTCTACAGTTTGCTGACATTGCTCAATTTATGGTTGACTTAGAGAAACAACATGCTTTTGTTAGCGTTAAGTTACTTGGTATTAAAAATATTCAATTTGAATCAAAGCAGGCTTTTAGTTTTGACCTTTCAGTCGGTGTAAATCCTGAACTGGGAGCAAAATCAAAATCATCTACAAATAAATCAAAGTCTAAAGTAAAGGGGAGGAAATGAATAATTTTAACCCTAAAGACCCTCTCAATATTTTCATGACTGTGACTCTACTTCTTGGCCTTGGAGCAAGTAGCTACTCATGGTTTTTCATATTTGAAGAAGTTAACCAAGAAAAAAAAGCATTACAAATTAAAGTTGACAAGAATACCCTTGAAATAAACTCCCTCAAAGCGAAAAAAAAAGTAGAAATTCAATTAGATAGTCAACTCAAGACTGCGGAAGAAGAATTAAAAACATTACAAAAAATGTTTCCAGATCTTGAAGACGTCACTAAAAGGCTGAGGGATCTTTATACTGTATTCAGACAAGCTAATATTGATGTTGACTCATTTAAACCTTCTGGTGGGGGTGGTAATGTCCCTAAAATCAAGGGTAAAATTAATTGGGATGACCCAAAAGCTTATTATCAAGAAAACTATTATCAATTAAGTCTTAAGTCTGGCTATCACAGTCTAGGTGATTTTTTTGCCCACGTTGCTAATTTTGATTACCCTACTCGAGTTGATAATTTAAAGTTGAGTGTGACAAATGGCTTAAGTGCGGAGATGGATAATTCGGAAGTGACTGGCCAAATCCCTAAAACATTGATGATTAAACTTCGTCTAACAACTTTTACATCTAGGGCAACAAGTGAAGTTCCACTGAAGGCAACAACTAAAAAGTCTAAAACAAAAAATAGAAAAGGAAAGAAATAAAATGAAGACTGTTAAAATCATATTCTTTGCTTTAGTTTTAGTTACTTCTAGCCTGCAAGCTAATGAGCTAAGAGAGATGAGTATTGAGTGTAAAAAAGCACATTGTCAATTAAAAACACAGTTTAAAACTGACAACAATCTCCCTGGGTACTTTTTTGAAGTAAAAAAATCAAAATTGAGCTTGTATATAGAGAAAACCCCAAGTATTCTGAAAAATGGGTCGTATCAATTAAAAACAGATAAGAAACTTGTAATTAAAGAGTCATCTGTAGGTGGAGTCAACGCAATAGAAATAAATATTGATGGTTTGCATATTGAACCCAACACCTTGCAAGAAAGTTTAAAGGAAAACATCTTTGTTATTTCGTGGAAATCCAAATCCAAACTATCAAAAAAAACTATTTCAAAGCTTGTGTCAACCAATCATACGCTAGGAACTAAGCCTGAAAAGAACGACGCTGAATTATTGGAAAATTTTGCCAATAAAATCCCTAAGAATCAATTGAATCCGGAACATCTTTTTGTTTTAAAACCTTCAAAAATTGATAAGGTAACTCTTGTTAAAAGTGAGTTGTTAAATCCAAATTCTAAAAAAGTGATTTCAAAAATTATGCCAGGAGAAAAAGTTATCCAAGTTGAAAGAGGGAATAAAAATACTCTTATCCAATATAAGTCTAAACGTTATTTAATTAACTCCAAGGCATTGAAAAGTTACTCTTCGCTTTCAATTTCTGAAGAAGCCAAACTCAAAAGCTTGGCTCTAAGTTTGGTTGAAAAGAAAAAAAATCCACAAAATCCTCAACTTCCATCTGAAGAGAAAAATAAGTCTAAACAAGGGCTAATAAAAAAGGAATTGAACAAGGAAATCAAATTAGACAACAAAACATACAAGTATGCTTCGTTTGGTAAAAAAGATCCATTTTTACCATTCTTTGACACAATTGATCAAGGAATGAACATTGATGCTGTGAGAATTGTTGGTATTATATGGGAAGATCAAAACCCGATAGTGATACTAGAAGACGTTAATGGCAGTGGGGCATCTTATACTTTAAAAGAAAATGACCCTATTCAAAATGGTAAGGTGTTTAAAATTACACCACGTGAAGTAATATTTGAATTAACTGAATTTGGTATGACTAGAAGATTCGCAATGCAACTTCCAGGATTAGAAGATGAGAGTAAAAAATGAAAAAATCAATAATAGTTATTTTGTTGCTAACCCTGTTTTCCTTTGGTTATTCTCAAGGAGAGAATAAATATTCTGAAACAAAGTCTGATGTAGAATTAGTTAGATACAATTTTAGTTTTGTTTCTATGTCAGCTCAATCGGTCTTTATGGCTATTGGTGCGGCTGCAGAAGTTGACATTGTTCCCTCACCAATGGTAACTAGAATGAAGGGGATTTCATTGCATGTAACTCAAAAAACGTGGCAAGAAGTCATCGAAATTGTTTGCAATCTCTACGACCTTCATTGGATTGTTGAAGATAAATATCTTTTCGTTCAAACTAAAGCTGAGCATGAGAAAAAATTAGATGATGAGGCTACGCGTATTAAAAAAGAAGAGAATAACGCAGTACTATATGAAAAGATTATCTATCTAAATAATGCTGAACTTACGGAAATGGAAAAGTTAGCTAGGGATCTACTGAAAGGAACTAAAGGCACTGTTTCAACTATATCTAGAAATAATGCACTTGTCGTTTCGGCAACTGCAAGTAAGATGAAAAAGCTTGAATTAATGATTGCTAGTTTAGACGTAGAAACTAAACAAGTTGCCATTACAGCGAAACTAGTTGTAGTAGACTCTAAATTATTAAGAACTCTAGGTGTTGATTGGACAACTCAGGTAGGTAGCGGAAGCCCTGCTCTTGGTAATCTAGCTGGTAGCTCTCGTAATGCAGCTCAAATCGTCTCAACTCCATTAGGCGTTCCTTTGGCTCCAACGGGTGGCAATATTTATACAGGGCTTTTACAGGGCGACATAACTTTGACTTTAGCTCAGATGTTAAGAGATGAAAAGTCAGAAGTTTTAGCTTCACCTCAAATTTCGACTTTAGACCATGTTCAAGCTAAAGTGTTTATGGGTGAAGAGAAATCTGTCCGCACGGTGGATGATAAAGGTGTTGCTGCTTTTCAAACTCAAGAAGCCGGGATTTCATTAACTGTAACTCCTCATATAACTCAAGATAACCGAATTCGCTTAGAGTTGAAACCAGAGAATAATTCGTTTAGTTTAGATGCTCAAAATCAATTAGTCATCCAGCGTCAAGAAGCTGAGACTGAAGTGGTCGTTTATGATGGGGAAACAGTAGTGATTGCAGGACTGACTTCAAATCAAGAGTACGAAGTTGAAGCCGGTATTCCTTTTCTTAAAGACATACCACTTTTAGGGTTTTTATTCAAATCAACTAGAACTGAGATTGCCAAAAAAGATTTGATTATATTTGTTACACCGCATATTTTAAAAAGTATTGTGAAAAAGGCGAGTGTCTCCAAATCAACATCTCTGACTGAAAAATTAGTAGAACCGATAGAGACACAAAAAAGTGTTGAAACTGTAAAACAATAAGAACTTTTTCAATTAACGTTTCATTAAGATAAGCCATCTATACTTTAGATGGCTTATTTTTTTCTTCGTATTTCAAACGAATCTCATCAAAGGCATCCGTTTGCAATACCCAAACTTTTTCTGGATCATCGCTTTTGAGTTTAGAAAGATATTGAGATCCTAAGTATGACCAGCTAAATATATTTTCAATACCTTCATTATATGCGGCATAGGTTGCTGCGACTACACTGTCCTCGTTATTTTTGAGTATGTTGTAATTTTTGACCCATATTTGAGCCTCTTTATTCTCACGAATAGACAGTTCTTTTAAATATTGTGAAGTTTTATGGTAATTTTGCGAAATTTCCGTAGTTCTAGCTCCTTTTTTCCAAGAAGGGTCAGTACTCAATTCATCCACATATGGGAGTTTCGATAATTGTTCCCAATTGTCATGTTCGTTTTTATGATCTTTTCTATGTAGGCACAATGTATTTCTTTTCCCGTGACCACGGACTTTTTGAGTCATGTCTTCAAGAAAATCATAAAGTGAATTAGCTCTAAACTCTTGAATAGACTTAGTGATAGAAGATGGCATACTATGGTTGTAAGCCTGTCGAAATTTCTTCTGGCAAGTATAACAAGAACAAGCCCATTCGTCAGGGAAGTCAGGGTCAAAGAAAAAATGAGGCTCATCCCAAAATACTGTCTCTATTTCCATTGAACAGACTAGATCAATCCAGTGGTGCATATATTCTCTGAACTTTGGAGAATTGGGGCAGGATGCAACGAGTGGACGGTCAAGGTTGTTTTTTTGAGCACTATCATGGTTTCTAGCTGCAAATTCAGAAAATGCTTCACCGCCAAAAACACGTCCAACGCCCCAGGGGCTCACATAGACTTTAAGTCCATAAGCGGATGACTTCTTGATAATTTCACGGACACTTTCTTGGTAATACTCCATATCTTCTTCTGAGAAAGTGTGTAGTATATGCGTATAACCTAATGAAGCAATAATTTGTAAATCAACTTTTACATATTCAGGATTTCTTACGCCAAAATATGAGACACCAGTTTTTAGGGTCATGGGGTATCCTAGTCTAAATATTACTCGCGGCAATTGCTCTTGACCATTGAGGGGTCGTAGCTGTACTAAATAGGTGCGAAAGTATCTCAACCCATTCTTTTTGCGCAAAAGGTTTGGGCAGAATAAAACTGTCTTTGTGTACGGGAACTTTATTTTGATCCCGTAATAATTCTAAAATCCATGTTTCGGGGAGTGTTTGTCTTAACTTAAAGGCAAAAGGAACCATTAGGTTGGGATTCAAATCATGGTCTAGTATGATAAAAGAAGGTGGATTGGCTCTTTTTAGGGGCGCACTAATTGACTTTTCAGCTTGCTCTAAAGACGAACACAAATAAACTGTGGGCTCAATAGCGACGTTGTTTTCCTTCAGCCAATTGATAGTCCAGTGTGAAAGAATTTCTGATTCTTTATTGGACTTTGCTATAAGTATTATTGGTCCGATCATTTTTTCTCCGTGCAAACAATCACAAAATAAGTATAGAAAAATATATAAGTTTGAAGTATGAAAGCTAAAAATCTCCTCAGTGAAAACCAATGGCATCAGAGCTTAGCTAAGCATTCTAATGTCAATCAATCAATTGTTGTAAATATACCATTAGGTGATGATGGGTGCGTTATTAATCCACAAACGAAAAAGCTTTGTTTAGTTAAGGATTTAAGCGTTGAAGGCACTCATTTCAAAAGAGAATGGTCAAATTACGCCCAGATTATACGTAAATGTCTGATATCCAACTTAAGCGATTTATTTTCGATGGGTGCAAATCCTCATTCTTGGTTGGTGGGTCTAGTTTTAACTCAGGAAGATTTAGAACATTTAGTGGAGTTTGATAAAATTCTTTCGTCCTTATCTCAAGAGTTTTCCCTCACCTTACTAGGAGGGGACACGACAAAGGGAGAATCGCTAGTCATTTCAATCACAGCACTAGGTAATATTGAAGATAAGCCATTTTTACGTAGCAATGCCCATGTTGGAGATTTGATTTATTTATCAGGAAAGCCTGGTTTATCTCAAATGGGCCTTAATTTGCTTAAAAAAGGAGAACATCATGATGATTCTATAGATTATCATTTGAATCCATCTATAGATTTAGAGCTTCAATTAGAGTTGTTAAAGCTTCAAGGTAGAGTCAGTGCAATGGATTTATCTGATGGTTTAATAGCGTGTTTAAAGGAGATATCTTCTCTGTCAGGTGTCGGAGTTTTATTAAATGAAAAAATGTTTAAATATCCGAAATATACTGAGTCTCTCTCGCATGATGAACAGTTAACTCTGTTTTTGAATTCAGGGGAAGAGTATTTCTCAGTTTATTGTTTGCCGGCAAGTTATGCCCTAAATGAATACTTATCTTCTGATAGAAATTTTTACCAAATAGGTACAGTCGTTGTGGGAAATTCTATTGAAATGACACAAGAAAATGGTATAATTTATACATTAAATGACAATGGGTTTTCACACTTTTAATCTACAAGGTAATTGATAACTAATTATGACTAGTAGTCGACAAAAAATTGGTGAATTACTACTTGCTCAAAATATGATCAATGAAGATCAGTTAGAGCATGCCTTAGCTGAACATAATCGAACAGGTATGATGCTTGGTAAGATTATTGTTCTTCTTGGATTTGTCAGTGAAGAAACTTTGACCGGCATTTTGGGTGCTCAAATTAAACTTAAAAAAAAGAAGCGAATTGGCGACATCCTTATAGATCAAGGCTTTGTTACAAAAGAAGAAGTTAATTCTGCACTTGATATGCAAAAAACAACGGGCAAAAAACTAGGTACCTGTTTAGTTGATGCAAATACGATTTCTGAGAGTAAAATTTTAGATGTTCTCTCTGCTCAATTGGAAATTCCTCAAGTTAAGTTAGGAAGTTTCACTTTTGACCTGGGGGCAGCGGCCCTTATTCCCGAGGAAATGGCACGTACTCATAAAGTTGTACCGCTTTATCGTAAATATAAGGTTCTTACAGTGGCGATGGCCGATCCAACAAATTTAAGAACAATTGACCATATCAAATTCAAGACTCAATTAGAAGTCGATCCTGTGATGTCAACGACTAAAGACATTGTTGCTGCACTTGAAAAGGTCTATGGCATTGATGCTGAGTCGCTTTCTTCTCTTTTAATGGATTCTGATTCTGATGCAGATCTAGAAACAATCGAAGACGATAGTCAAGAAAATGAAATTGAACTGAGTGATGAAGAAGGCCAGCAAGTAGTTAAAATTGTGAATTCAATTGTTAACGAAGCAATTTCTGTTGGTGCATCTGATATTCATCTTGAGCCACAGGAAACATACCTGCAACTAAGATATCGGATTGATGGTGAGTTAATGGTCAAGCCTCCCATCCCTGGTAAACTCATGAGTCAAATTATTTCTCGTCTCAAGATTCTTTCTAAAATGGATATTGCTGAAAAGCGGAAACCATTAGATGGTCGATTTACTATTCGTTTTAGAGGCAAGGAGGTCGACCTTCGTGTTTCTTCTTTCCCTTGTATGCTCAGAAAGCGGGGGGTAACTGAGAAAATCGTGATGCGTATTCTTGACCCAGACGGCAATGCTTTTGGCTTGGATGATATGGGCATTTATAAGAAATCTTTAAAAGCCCTCCGTAAAACAATTAATATGCCAAATGGCATATGCTTAGTAACTGGCCCTACTGGCTCAGGTAAATCTACGACCCTCTATGCTTGTATTCGTGAAATCAATTCTCCAAAAGTGAATATTTCCACGATGGAAGACCCTGTTGAGTTGAATTTAGAAGGTGTCAATCAGGGGCAGATTAATGCTGCTGCGGGCTTTACTTTTGCTGCAGGTATTAGAGCCTTGCTTCGTCAGGATCCTGACATTATGTTGATTGGTGAGATGCGAGATGAGGAGACGGCAGGCATGGCTATTGAATCTGCATTGACTGGTCACTTAGTGTTGTCTACTCTTCACACTAATGACACTTGTGGTAGCTTCCCGCGTCTGCTTGATATGGGGCTCGAGCCCTTCTTAGTGACTTCGGCTGTTAAGGGTGTATTGGCTCAAAGGTTAGTTCGTCGTGTTTGTAAAAATTGTCGTACAGAAACTCAAATTCACCCAAAACTAAAAAAACGACTGCGTGTTGATCAAAATGCTGTGTTTTACCGCGGTGCAGGTTGTGAAAGGTGTGACGGGTCTGGGATGAAGGGACGTGCTCCACTTATAGAATATTTAGTTCCTGACGAGGGCTTCAGAGAATTAGTGTTAAAACAAGCCACAACTGATGAATTAAAGGCTTATGCTATTAATACTATAGGGCTTTATACATTGAGAATGGACGGAATTCAAAAAGCAATGGAAGGCATAACCACCTTAGAAGAAGCTTTAAGCGCATCGTCTGCTGATTACGAGGAAGATGACGATGAAGATGACGACGAATAAATGAAAAATATATCTTTAGAAATGCTCAAAAATAATTTAACGCCGCCTCAATTAGAAGCGGCGCTTTGTGTTGATGGTCCATGTTTAATACTTGCAGGAGCCGGCTCAGGTAAAACAAGAGTTGTCACCTACAAAATGGCTTATTTATTATCAGAGAGCTTGGTCAGCCCAAATCAAATGTTAGGTGTCACATTTACCAATAAAGCAGCGGGTGAATTAAAGAAACGACTTAGTACAATGCTTGAGACCAATGTGAATTTCTTATGGCTAGGAACTTTTCACTCAATTTGTGTCAAGATTCTAAGAATGGCACTTCCTCAAGAGCAACCTCTTTTTGGAGTTAAAGCTCAAACCAAAACCTTTTCAATTTATGATGATGATGATCAAAAAAAGGTGATTCGTCAATTATTGAAATCAAAAGGCGTAGACTCAAGTGCCGCTGAGATTAGAAAAATGCGTTCCATTATCAGTGGATTCAAAAACAAAGGAATCCAACCCGATGATGCTAAGGATCTAGCCGAATACTTTGAGCAAAGATTTGTCGCGGATTTATATGGTGATTATCAGGACGCCCTTAAAAAGCAGAATGCTTTTGATTTTGATGATTTATTGTCAGAAACAGTTGAGCTGTTGAAGCTCAATCCTGATATTCGCGGTAAGTTTCAAAAGAAATTTAAATATGCCTTTGTGGATGAGTATCAAGATACTAATCCGGTTCAGTATGCATTAATCAAACTGTTAATGGGCGTAGATAACCCAGCTTTAACAGTTGTAGGTGATGATGATCAATCAATTTATGGGTGGCGTGGTGCTGACCTGCGGATCCTACAAAGTTTCAATAAGGATTTTGAGACAGCTAAAATTTTCAAATTAGAAGAGAATTTTAGAAGCTCGGCCAATATAGTACGAGCAGCAGGCTCAGTTATTGAAAATAACGAACGCAAAGAAGTTTTTTCTAAAAAAGTTTTTAGCACCAAAGAATCAGGCGATAAAGTAAAAATAATTCACCTCAATGATGAAAACTCTGAGGCAAGTAAAATTAGTCTGAATATTGCTTTAAACACAAAAGAAAATTATTTTAAAACAGCAGTCTTTTATAGAACTAATGCACAATCGAGAGCTCTAGAAGAACAATTCCGTAAAAGAGGAATACCTTATAAATTAGTAGGAGGAACCTCGTTTTATCAAAGAAAAGAAATTAAAGACATACTTGGGTACTTAAGATATTTGGTCAATCCAGAGGATGAGCAATCTTTATTAAGAATCATAAATACTCCCAAGCGTGGAATCGGACAAACTTCAATTGATAAGCTGAGAAGTTATGCTGAACTTCATATGATGAGTTTAGGAGATTGCTTGGGAAATGCTAGTGAAGTTCTTTCTAAAGGATCAGCGCAAAAAGTCTTAAGCTTTGCATTAGTTATAAATAATTTAAGGTCTCAACTCAAAAATTCGGCATTACCCAATTTAGTTGAGGCAGTCATTCGTGACTCTGGCTACCAAAATTCACTTGAAAAAGAGAATACAGAGGAATCCAAAGATCGACTTGAGAATCTAGAAGAGTTTATCAATGCAGTGGTGGATGCCGACGAAGATATTCCGGGGATTGAATTAGACGAATTTCTCCAAACACAGGCTTTATCGACTGATTTTGAGAAGATGGAAAATGATGGTGATGCGGTTTGGATGATGACTTTACATGCATCCAAAGGTTTAGAATTCCCATTTGTTCATATGTCAGGTGTTTGTGAAGGGGTTTTACCGTTAATTCGGGGAGAAGATGAGAGTGAGTTAGAGGAAGAACGAAGATTGTTCTATGTCGGGGCAACTCGAGCCGAAAATGAGCTCTCAATTTATTCGTCCCAAGTTCGTAAGATTCGTGGTATGGATGAAACCTTTAAACCCAGTCGTTTCATCTCTGAGTTAGATTTAAGTGTCTGTGAGACATTAGATGAACGAGTCTCAAATACTTGGTCTGGCTCTAATGATTTATCCTGGAGGACTGCGGCACCAAGACGACAGAGCCCATTTCGTGGGAAAGACAGCAATACTGGCGGGACTAAATCATGGAATAATTTTAATCAAGAAAGTAGCTTCAAAAACACCAGAAGCTCAGTCCCTGAGCATCCCAAGCCGGTAAAAGTTCAAAATACCTCAACAGGGGATTCTTTTGACCAAGAATTTTTATATTTGGATGTAGGTAGAAAAGTCATGCACCCAAAATATGGGCATGGTTTGGTATTAAGTTGTAGTGGTCAAGATGATAACGCTCGAGTTGAGATTAAATTTTCAACAGTGGGCGTTAAGAAATTAGTACTCAAATTCGCTAATTTACAAGTGATTGGTTAGGTAAAATATGTTAACTGAAGCAGAAATTCAAAAACTGGCGAAGTTGTCTCGATTAGAAGTCAAAACCGAAGAGATTAGTGGTTTACAAGAGCATTTTGCTAAAATGCTATCTCATATGGAAAATTTAAAAGAGTGCGATGTCACTGGACTTGAGCCATTGACAACTGTTGATGATAAGGCCGGCTTTGTGAGAGAAGATGAGATTAAAAAGTCTTTATCTAGAGAAGAAGCATTTTTAAATGCCCCATCGGTGGATCAACATCATTTCGCAATCCCTAAAGTGATTGGCTAGGTCATAGTTATTATGGTAAAATTGAATTTGTATAAAAAGATGAATAGAGTTTAAAGATGGCTTTTAAAAAGTATAATGGTAAAACCAAGTTTATTGTAGTTACTGGAGGCGTAATATCCGGTTTAGGCAAAGGAATTTGTGCGGCTTCAATTGGTGCAATATTGTCATCCAAATTAAAGATAGTCCCTATCAAATGTGATGGTTACCTTAATACAGACCCTGGCACAATGAATCCAACAGAACATGGCGAAGTATTCGTTTTAGATGATGGTGGAGAAGTTGATATGGACTTTGGTCATTATGAACGCTATTTGGATTGTACCGCCAAATTCAAATGGAACCTCACCATGGGTAAAATCTTTAAAGAGATTTTAGAAAAAGAACGCGAAGGTGCTTATCTAGGTAAGACGGTACAGTTTTTACCACATGTGACAGACTTAATTAAAGACAAATTTTATGAAGTTGCCGATGACGAAGAGCCTGATATCTTGCTTATTGAAGTGGGTGGAACAGTCGGTGATCTTGAAAATCAATTTTATCTTGAGTCAGTAAGACAATTAGGTCATGACGTCGGTCAAGACAATATCCTTTATGTTCACCTCACCTATGTCCCAATCCCTAGTGGAGTAGGAGAGCAGAAATCAAAACCGACTCAAATGTCGATTAGAGACCTCAATGAAAAAGGGATTTATCCTGATGTCATCGTGGCGAGATGTTCTGAGAAAATTGCGGAAAATATCAAAGAAAAAGTGGCAATGTTTTGCAACATTGATAAAGAAGCAGTTATCTCTGGTGAAGACTTGTCCAATGTTTATGAGATCCCATTGCGTTATGTAGATGAAGGTCTACCAGAGTTAATCAACAAAAAACTCAATTTGTATGCTCCGCCAGATTTACATCAATGGTCAATATTGGTTGATAATTTCAATAGAAATAAAGCGTCCAAAGATCAAGCTGTAAAAATTGCCATTTGTGGCAAATATACCGCTCTTGAAGATTCATATGCTAGCGTAGTTGAAGCATTGAATCATTCCTCAGCACATTTGGATTTACCAATTGATATTCAATGGATCGATACAGAAGAAGTTGAAAACCTCGGATTAGATCCCAACGAAATCTTAAAGGGTGTTGATGGTGTGATTGTTCCTGGCGGATTTGGAACTCGGGGTATTGAAGGCAAAATTTCAATAATCAAGTATGTTCGAGAAAATAACGTTCCATTTATGGGCATATGTTATGGAATGCAATTAAGCGTAGTAGAATATGCTAGAAATGTTGTGGGTTGGACGGATGCAAATACTTCTGAAGTAGAAAGAGATGGCAACCAGGTTGATCGACCAGTGATTTGTATTCTAGAAAATCAAAGAGAAGTAAAAAATATGGGTGGTACCATGCGCTTGGGTGGTCATGATATTCTTATTCGTGAGGGGTCCAAAGCCGAAGAGGTATATGGAAGTAATGAGATTCGTGCTCGTTTTAGACATCGATATGAAGTTAATCCGCTTTATGTTGCTGATATCGAAGCTGCAGGTATGATCTTTTCAGGAAAGGCCAAGCATGAGAATATTCAACAAATCTGTGAGATATCAGAGCATCGTTTTTTTGTTGCAGGGCAATTTCATCCTGAGTTAACATCTACCTTACTTCACCCGTCAAAGTTATTTGTAGAACTTGTAAAAGCTGCCGATAACTATGCTAAAGAAGAAAGATCGTAAATTAATTCTTTATAGTCTCTTACTCTGGGTAGGTGGGCTATTTATGCAGAATTTTCAAAACTTTAAGGAGACTTCTATCAAGTCTCCATTTTTTCTTTTCATGAAAGACAATTTAAAACCACCTCAAATTGCTGATGTTCAGATGGATAAAGCTCAATTCCAAAATCAATTCCTTAATAAACCTCTTTCAATTAAACCTGAGTATAAAAAACAACCCATGAAGGGTAAAGTATTCTCCGAATCAAAGGTCTTTTTCGAGGTAAAAAAAACATCGAAAAAATCGAAAAGACAAAAGAAAAAACCTAAGACTATGGAATTAGCTAAGAGATTCAATGTGAATATTGCGTCAAAACAAGAGTTGATTTCAATCAAGGGGATTGGGCCGGTATTGGCGCAAAGAATAATTGAGAGGCAAAAGGGTCCAAATTCATTCAAAACTGGGTCTGATTTACTGAAAGTCAAAGGATTAGGCAATAAAAAATTGCAATTGATTCTTCAGAATGTTAAATTTAAGTAAATTAGGTTAGTCTATCTCTTTTATCCTCGGGTGTTTATGGCTAAGAAACATGGTGCAGTTGGACTTGATATAAGCTCCAACCAGATTCGGTTCCTAGAAATGAATCAGAGTCAGCAAATCATTAAAAGTAAACTTGTTGACTATAGTAGTGAAACTGGTTTCCCAACGACAGAGATCAATGCACTATTAAGTGAAATTGAGCATAAAGAATCACCCGTTATACTACTGGCCAAACTCAATAGTGAAGTAGCGTTTAGTTCAATTATACCTGAAGATATAGATGATGCAAATGAGTTTATTATTTGGAAATTATCTCAACTCCTAGCCCAGCCTAAAGAAAATTACTCATTTAGTGTGGATATAACTGATTCAGAGCCAAAGAGTGCTGTGGCTGTTGCGATTAGTCCTAACGAAATATCAGAACTGAAAAGACAATTGAAGACTCTGACACGCCCAATTAACATTTTGGATGCCTATGAGGTGACAGTTTCAAATTTGGCTGAGAAATTACTCCCGGAAATTGGTGAGTCTTATGTAACAGTTCAAGTTGAAAATGATTCACTAGACATGGTTTCATTTGTTCATTCAGGAATTAACTATCGAGAAAAAGTAGTATTGGAAAACTTCACTGAATGCTCATCAAAAATACAGTTTTTCCTAGAAAGACAGTATACAGATGCAGCAGCTATACCTTTAGTCTGTTTTGGCTCCATGGCATCGGAAGTCTCTGAGGTATTAGAAGCATTAGATAACAGTATAATAATAATTGATATTGACCCAGACAGTGACCAAATGGTGGAAGCTAGTCAAAAAGGCGCATTAGCTCTTCCGTATTCATTGGCTTTAAGAGGACTAACGGTTTAGTATGTATAAAGTAAATTTATTAGGTGAGGGTATGTCTAGTGACATATTTATATCAGACCTTGACACTAAAAAACCAAAGAGTTCTTTGAAACTAATTTTGAGCTTAATTATCGGACTTGTAGTGATTGGCATTGGTGCTTTGTATTTTCAGCAAAGTAAGCCTGCGGGTGAATTAAAGCCTGCTCCTGATAAACAGGTTATAAATAAGAACTTAAAAGCTCCAAAGAAAACTCCGAAGAAGGTTGTTCCTACGGCAGCTATTGCTGTTGAAGAAACAGTTAGTGATGTTCAAGTTGCCAAAAAACCAAAGCCAGCTGCTCGAGGAAAAGGTTATCCTAACGAAAATATCTATGGTCAAAGAGTTGCAGTAGAATCAATGCTCAAAAGAATCTTACAAGCTTCTGGAAATGGTGTAGGTTTCTCTTCGTTGATAATTCAAGCTCCCAATTATTACTTTATGCATGGCTTAGCTCCGACATCTAAAGAGTATACTAGTTTCCAGAAGGCTCTTAAAAAAGTATCTAGTCAATTAAAAGTGTCTAAAGAGAAAAATAGAGGCATTAGTGGTAAAGCAAAAGAGTTTACTATCTATGGTGAATTTGCTTTGCCTAAGACTCCTAAATCATCCAATAAAAATTTAAATTATGCTCTAGCTGTGACTAAAAGCCTCGCTGAAATGAAAAAGATTGCCATTCAAGCAGGTCTTAATATTCAAAAAGTTGTTGAAAGCGCCAAACAAAAAGACGGGAAGTACACTCGCAATATTGTTCGAGTTGAATTCAAATCAACCTATAAAACATTATTCCCTTTCTTAAATAAGTTAAAGAAATCAAAAACTCCGATAGGGATTGTCCAGCTTACCATGAAAGCGACTCCTGAAGAAGAAATATCAGGAGTATTTGATTTAGTGGTTTACCATAAAAACTGATGAGTACTCAGATAAGTGGTGGTCGGCTTAGAGGGCAAATAGTTGATACACCTGATGGTGAAAAAACTAGACCCACATCAAATAAAACTAGGCAAGCTTTGTTTAACATATTAGGTCAGAATTTTTCCGGCCTAATTTTGTACGATGTCTATGCTGGCTCAGGGAGTGTAGGCTTTGAAGCTCTTTCTCGAGGTGCCAATAAAGTTGTATTTGTAGAATCATCAGAACTTGTTTGTCAGATTATTCAAAGTAATACATTGAAGTTTGAACTAGGTCCTCAGGTTCAAATTATAAATAACTCGGCCAATGATTTTTTCAAAAGCTTTCTAGAGGGGGCAGTCGAGGACAATACAATTCTTTTCCTAGATCCTCCGTTTGATATTGTGTTTCCCGATCTTGGATATATTGTTGCTCAAAAAAATAGGTTTGATAGCATAGTTATACAGTATCCCACAAGTTTGAAAGCTAATTGGCTTAAATCGGCGTCCAAGATCAAAAAATATGGGGTATCCTCCCTAGCAATTTTCGAAAGTTAAAATTATGCGTTTAATCTATCCAGGAAGTTTTGATCCAATGACAATGGGGCATTTGAACCTCATTAAAAGATCGTTAAACCTATGTGATGAACTGATTATTCTTGTAGCAGTTAATTCTAATAAAACCCCTCTGATTCCAATTGAAAAACGACTTGAGCTCATCAAAAAAACAATTAATAATGAAAAGATAACAAGGGTGCGTATAGAAGCCATTGATGGGGCAACAGTCGATGCCATAGATCTGTTCGATGCTGCGGCTATTATTCGAGGTGTAAGAGACAGTAATGACTGGTGTGATGAATACAGGCTTTCGATTATGAATCAAGGTATCTATGCTAAGTGTGAAACTATATTCATAGGTAGCCAGCCTGAACTCCTGTATTTGAGTTCATCTTATGTCAAAGAATTGATTGCTCTGAGAAAACCAATTGAAAATCTAGTACCGCAAATTTTTTACAAATTTTTAAAGGATCAATAAATGGGATTCACCTCGTTCAAATCTTTACCTAGAATGTTACAAGTTCTTATTTGTTTTTTTGCTTTTGGGACAGTGTTAAGTTTTTTTCCTCAACTTCTTCCAAAATTTCAAGGGCAAGATGGAACTCAACCTTTATTCAATGTTTTCTGGCCTATAATAGGCGGTGGACCTCTTAGTGGATTGATACATATTTTGATTTTATGGACTTTAGGTCTAGACTTATATTATAGGCTGGGTTTAAAAAAATGGAATTATTTTTATTTATTGTATATCACATTAGTGCCTATTCTTGCGTTAACTTACCGTGAATTTGTTGGGGAACCAGGCCTGATTGGAGGGTCAATTCTCCTGAATTTACATCTATTTATATTGTCTGGTTTTTTGTTTTCCGATCGTAAAATTCATATTTTCTTTTTGTTTCAAATTCAAATGAAATATGCCACAATTATTTTTGTCTTTATTCTTTTGATGACATATAATCAGTTAGCCTGGCCATTTTTAATAATAACCCTTATCCCCTCTTTGATTTGGGGTATTGTTGAAATGAAAATATCAGCTCGGTATATTCTTGAATTGCTTAAAGGTAAAAGGTCAGGATTGCGAGAACCTAAAGGTCAGGTTTATCAATTTCCAATTAATGAATATGGTGAAAAAGTAGTAGAGAAATTGAATGTAAATCAAGATACATTCTATGAATTAGATAGAGAATTAGACGAATTGTTAAAAAAAGTTTCAAAAGTTGGAAGAAAAAATTTAGGTGAACGGGACCAGTCTCGCTTGATTGAAATTTCACAGAAAATGAAAGAACGAAAAGGGAAAAGATGAAAAAAAAAATTTTTGGAGTCGGTGCAGCCTTAATGGACGTGCTTGCTCAAGTGTCAGATGAATACCTTGAAACACTCGGCTCCCCTAAAGGTGGGATGACACTTGTGGACGATGCGAAATCTCAACAATTGATGCTTGAGTGTTCTGAAAAGGCCTCTGTAGTGGCTGGTGGGTCAGCTTGTAATACTTTAGTTGGCATTAGTCGTCTCGGGGGGGAATCAAGCTTCGTTGGTAAAGTAGGGATTGATGAATTAGGTCAATCATTTGAATCATCCATCATAAAAAACGGAGTGACTTCACACCTCATCAAAAGTGATTCTTGTACTGGAAGAGTAGTCTCTCTCATCACACCTGATGCTCAGAGGACAATGTTTACATTTTTAGGCGCCTCTGCTGAGGTTTCTACTGAAAACCTTAAAGGTGCTAACTTTATTGATTGTGGGATAGTTCATATTGAAGGTTATTTAGCCTTTAATGAGCCTGTATTTCGCCTAGTGTTGGAATTGGCCAAAGCAGCTGGAGCACTAGTTAGTTTGGATTTAGCGTCTTTTGAGGTCGTTCAGTTCAAAAATGATTTATTGAAAGAAGTTATCCCAAAATATGTAGACATTCTCATAGCAAATGAAGATGAAGCAGCAGCTTATTGCGATAAAGGGTTAAATGAAGAAGAAATGCTAGAATTTTTATCCAAGGAGGCGGATATTGCAGTGCTGAAAATTGGGTCTCGAGGGTCTATGATCAATAAATTAGGTGAGCTAACACGAGTAAATGCTGTTAAAGTTGATGCAATTGATACAACTGGAGCAGGTGATTTGTGGGCAGCAGGATTTTTATTCGGATTATCAAAACAAAAAAAAATAAGTATTTGTGGAGAAATGGGGAGTATTGTGGCTTCTGAGGTGGTAAAAGTCATTGGTGCTGAAATTGATGATAACCGATGGGACTTTATTCTACAAAGGATAAAGGGACTATAGGCAACTGCTAAAAAAATAAATACAAAACTTTTGATAAAATTGTTTTGATTTGGTAAAGATATATTTTACATTAATTTCGGAATCGTTTTCTGCAACTTCTATATATAATGTAGGGGTAACGAAATAAACAAACAGTTTTTAAATAAACAAACAGTTTTTAAATAAACAACCGTTGTAATAAGGAGAAATAAAATGGGTAAATTAATTGAAGGTTTTACTATTGGCGAAGCCGGTTGGCAATTCATGTGGATCATTTCGATTCTAGGTGGAGCAGCTCTTGGACTTGGAATTGAACGCTTTATTAAAATTATGATAAAATCAAGTAAAGGTCGTAAAGAGTTTATGAACTCAATTGCTGGTCTTCTTAAAGCAGAAAAGATTGCTGATGCAGAAAACTTTGCAAAATCATCTGACCTGCCTCTTGCTAAATGTCTTTATGCTGTACTTTCAAATCGCGACGGTGGCCGTGAAATGATGGAACGTGCAACAGACGAAGTTTTCTTAACTGAAGCTCCTCGTGTAAATCGTTACCTTTCAATCATGGTAACACTAGCTAACCTTGCAACACTAACAGGTCTTCTAGGTACTATTTTTGGTCTTATTTTATCATTTGATGCGGTAGCTAATTTACCTGCAGCTGAGCGTCCAGCAGCACTTGCTGATGGTATTGCAGTTGCGATGGGAACTACATTTATGGGTCTAGTTGTGGCTGTACCACTACTTGCTGCCAATGGTTACTTCACGATGCAATCTACTCGCTTGATTGAAGAGATGGAAGAAAAATCTTTGAAAGTAATGAACCTTTTATAATTCATTAACTTAACCGAGGATTAAAAAATATGTCTAAAGATAAGCATAAGGCGAAGGCGGAAAACGCGGACCTAGACTTGATGCCGGTGATGAACCTGTTCTCAATTCTTATTCCGTTTCTTCTTTCAGTAGCTGTTTTTCAGAAACTTGCGATTGTAGAAGTAAACATGCCCGAGAGATCTGAAATGAATATGGATCAACCGCCTCCAGAGCCAGATGATCAATCTCTGTCTCTAACAGTGGCAATTACAGATGACGCCTTTCAAATTTGGGCTCGTGGTGGCTCATTGCCAGCCGTATTTGCGAAAGAATTCATAACTTACCGTTGTAAAGGTGAGGAAGAGTCTTTTCGTGTAATGTCTAGTGATTATGTGAAAAAACCCGTATTGTGTATTGGTGGTCAAGAAGCCACTATATATGACCGCGAAGAAATTCACATGTATTCACTTGCTAGGACTTCAAAAGATGACCCTGGCACGCTGTTGAAAGCGGTATACAACTCGAATGATTCAGCAATTGTTGATGGTAACATGAACTTTGTACTGTTAAAAAGTGAACTTAAACCAGGTGTGAAAATCAGTACTTTAGGTGAAAATTCATCTAGGACTCTTGATGCAGAACAATTTGAGAAGACTAAGGGAGATTATCGTAGTGCTTATGATGAGCTTGCAAAGACTTTGATAAACCTGCACAATAAGTTCATAGACATGCCAGACGCGGATAATATTATTATTCTTGCCGATGACAAGATTTACTTTGATAAAGTAATTCAAACGATGGATGTGGCACGTGGTGCTGGTTTTTGGAATATTCAACTCGCGAAATTAGGAGGCTAAAATGGCAAAAAAATCCCGCAGTTATGGTGATGGCGACGCTAATTTGAACATCACCTCTTTGATGGACGTATTGACTATTGTTCTAGTATTTCTTTTGAAAAATTTCGAATCAGAGGGTAACCTCTTGACTATGGCCGATAACTTAAAACTTCCGAATTCAGCTTCTAAAAAGACTGTAAAAGAAATTATGTTAACGGTTGTTGTGGACAATGAAGGTATCTTAGTAGATAATATTCCAGTTGTTAAAACTGCTGAAGTTATTGCACAAGATTCATTAAGAGTGGGACCTATGGCTACACTTTTAGAAGAAAAACGTGAAGAAGAAAAGAAAGCTTTAATGGCTCGTGGTGAAGATGCTACAGAATCTGGTAAAGTAATCGTTCAAATTGATAAAAACATTCCTTATGATGTTATGTATAAAGTGATGGCTACATGTGGCGCATCAGGTTATGGTAATATCGCATTTGCTGTTATGCAGCGCTTAGCAGGGTAAGGGGATAATTTATGGCTGATAAAGCAAAACAAAATCAAGTAAAAGCAGGGGCTAAACCAAATAAAAAAGTGGACCGTTTCACGGACTCACTTTTACCTGAGACTGACGAACGAGTTCGTAATTCTGCAGGTATTGCAATGGTTTTAGCTTTAGCATTCGCATTCTGGTTATCTACAATGGAGCTTGTCGTAGACGAGATTATGTTTGAAGATGCAGAGGGTGAAGAGCTAACTGCTTCCATGAAAATGGAAGAGAAAAAAGAAGAGAAAAAGAAAAAGAAAAAGAAGGCTGAAAAGAAGCGTAAGAAAAAAGGTGGTGGTGGTAAGCAGCGTGGTAAAGGTACCCCGAATGCTCCTCAAACACGTGGTGTTCTTAAGATGCTTACTACTAAGACTTCAAAGTCTGGATTCTCAGCATATTCTCTTATGAAGGATCAAAAGTTTGCTAAGGACCTTGCAAAAGTCCTTGACAATGTAGCTGGTCTTCAGAAAACAGGTAAAACAAAAGTCGGTGGACGTCGTGGTGCGACTAATGGTTCATTCAATTCAGGTTATGCTGAAGGTGGATCTGGTGGCATTGGACTTAGCTCTTTACTAGGCGGTGGTGGTGGTGCAATATCTACATCAGCAAAAGGTAAGATTCGTCCTCCATCAGCGCGTGATATTGATATGGGTTCTGGTGGCGGTACTCGCTCTAAAACTGAAATCATGCGTGTTGTCAGAGCTCGTACACCAGGTTTACGACATATTTATAACAAATTTCTTAAATCCAACCCAGGATTTGCTGGAAAAGTTACTTTGAGATTCACTATTTCTCCGTCGGGAAAAGTAATCAAAATCAAGAAAGCTGCCTCAACAACTGGAGTAGCTGGATTTGATTCGGCTGTTATGAAGAAAGTCCGCAGGTGGAAATTTGCAAAAATAAAATCTGGTAATACAACTGTAACGATTCCGTTCACATTTACTGAATAGATTCTTACATCTGAAACCAAAATGAATTAAAGGTTGCTTCAATAGAAGCAACCTTTTTTTTCGATTTTACTTATCAAAAAAGTCCCTGAAAAATGAGAATTTCCTCTGTGAAAACCTTGTTTTTAATGTAATTTCATTGTGGTAATAAGCAATTTATGTTATAGGAGCTTGATGATGAGTTTGAAAAAGGTTTTAATTACAGTGCTAATTTTTAGTGCTTGTGCTGTTTATGCTACTAATGCAAGAATTGAAGCAATGGGTAAAAATGCCACATTTATTATGGATGACATGAGCATTTTTGATAACCCGGCTAATATCGGCATCTATCCGAACTATTTAATTGGTGAAATGGGTAACTATCTTGAAAATGATATAAAGCCAGGTGAAAATAGAGATCCTCAATCACCTTGGTTTGGTGGGATTTTCTCTATGGGATTGGGTGAAGATATGGGGCTTGATCCAAAGGTTTCAATAGCTGGCGCATTCAATCGCCAAGACGAATGGTTTAAATACCTACCTCAAGCTGTACTAGTTGATGATCAACTAGTAGGTGATAGTATCGTAAGCGTCCCGACTCCAATCACAAATTTTGATGGCTTCCTAGGTGCATCTGACGAAGAAGGCAATCTACTTGGTGTGCACGTGTATGCAGGTATTCAAGATGGTATAGATAATTATGGTAATCTTGACTCAAGAGCATTTGCTCAGATTCTAAAACTAGATGCTGGTATAAATTATCAATATGATGAGGATATTGATCTTGAAATACATGGTGGTCTTGGCCGCATAGCATATGGTGAATCCGATTCAAATCCATTTAGTGGTAACCTTTCATTCTTTGGTGGTGGACGCATGTTCTCAACAATTGAAGCCATTAACGGTGAACTAGTTCCTGCAGCCTCTTTTGAATATGTTGAAGCGGGTGAAAGGAAAATTTTTGATGGTCAAGCTGGTATGGGTGTCAATGTATCACTTGATCGTGGATTCTTTTGGTTAGGTCTTGAGGGGATATACCGCAAGCAATCAGCAAAGCTTTTAGCTGGGATGGACTCATTAGTCGTTGCGATTGATGGAGCTGATACAACATATGCCACCGATATTGTTATTGAAAACCAAACTGGGTCTAAAAGTGTTGGTCGTGATCGTCAAGAAGAAACAGGTGGTCGTATTTCTTTTGGTATCGAACGCAATATTTGGTATGACTGGTTCGTTATCCGTGTTGGTGGTCAAAAAGAAATTCTTTGGAAAACTTGTGAAATAGGTGACGATACTTCTGAAATTAATGGTGTGTCTGCACTTTGCGGTGAAAGTGGAGCGCATTTCAGTACAAATCCTGTTGGAGACCAAACACAAGGCGACCACATTGGATTTGGATTTGGCATCAATATTGAAGAAAAATTGAAAGTAGATGCTGTTGTTTCTGAAGACCTTATATTCAGAAATCCATTTCAGGGCGGCGGTCGTTGGTTGTCAAGAGTGTCAGCTAGTTATTCGTTTTAGTAGATGAAATTTTTCAACTTTGACTAGGTATCCTTTGTAATTTAGTGGGTATGTCTCAAGGAGAAATATGAAAAGCTTAAGTTTGAAAAAAAGAACCGATAATTATCGGTTCTTTTTTGTTCTATTTCCGTTCTGTTTACTTCTTTTTTTATCAGCCTGTGGCGAAAGTCAGATTGAATTGGAAGAAAAACTAGATTTTACATTACAAGATGACTTGAAATGGATTGTCGGCGAAGTAATGCGTGGAACAGGAAAAAAACATCTTCTTGAAAAACCCTATTATGTTTTAGAAGATTTACGATATTTTGAAGGTGATACAGCTCGAGTATTTTCGGCCTACGCAAAAGTGAAGTACTATTATTTCAAAGATATAGCCATTGTACAGGAGAGAAAGTATAGATATCAGGTTCAAAATAATTTTTGGGACCGATACTATAAAAAACTTCTTCACGAGGCGCCTAAGGATTAATACATTTTACACACAGAAAAATTTAATTAAAGATGAAGTGAGGCCATGAGTGTTTGGATTATTCAAGAGTGATATTGGAATAGACCTTGGTACGGCAAATACATTAGTTCATCTTGCAGGTAAAGGTATCGTTATTAACGAACCATCTGTTGTTGCGTCGGATCGACGTACCGATAAAGCAGTTTATTATGGTGCAGAGGCAAAAAAGATGCTTGGCCGGACTCCTGGTGAAATATCGGCAGTACGTCCAATGAAAGACGGCGTTATCGCTGACTTTAGCTTAGTTGAACAAATGTTGACACATTTTATTCGTCGCGTGATGAAATACCCTCTTTTTTGGTTAAGACCAAGAATCGTTGTTGGTGTTCCTTCAGGTATAACAGAAGTTGAAAAACGCGCTGTTATTGACGCAGCTCGTGAAGCAGGTGCCAAAGAAGTCTACTTGGTTGCTGAGCCTATGGCTGCTGCAATTGGTATGGGTATCCCCGTTGAAGACCCTTCTGGCAATATGGTGATTGATATTGGTGGCGGCACGTCTGAGATTGCTGTTATTGCTCTATGCGGGATTGTCTGTGATACTTCCGTGCGGGTCGGTGGTGATGAAATGGACGAAGCTATTCTTCAATACCTCAAACGTACATACAATCTGCTTGTGGGTGAGTCAATGGCCGAAAACATCAAATTTCAAGTGGGTTCAGCTTACCCACTTGAAGCTGAACTTGAAATGCAAGTTAAAGGACGCGATACCTCTGCTGGTATGCCTCGGACTATGACTATTTCATCCGTTGAAATTCGTGAGGCACTCAATGAACCAGTGACCGCTATTGTTGAAGCCGTTAAGCAGGCATTAGAAATTACCCCCCCTGAATTATCAGCTGATATCCTTGAAAAGGGGATTATTATGACTGGTGGTGGTTCACAACTGCGTGGGCTTGATGAACGACTTCGTCAAGAAACTAACCTGCCGGTTAATTTAATTGATGACCCACTTATTTGCGTTTGTAAAGGAACTGCTAGAATTTTAGAAGATCTGGATAAATATCGCAAAGTCCTCATGCCGACGACCTCAACTTAGGAAATAATATAAATGAATCGTTTCTTCATTCTCATTCTTGGGGTGATGCAGTGGGGACGTTCTGTTCTTAGTTTCTTATTTTGTCTAATTTTCAGTCTAGTGCTTTTGCAAAGTGATTCAAGTTCAAAGGGAACATTCATTCAGGTGATGACATCTACTTTGCTTTATCCGGTTCAGAGTACGATTATGTGGGTGGATGAGCTCAAATCTCTAGATAATGAAAATAGCCGTTTACTAGAAGAAAATGCTGAACTTCGTTTAAAAATTGACTCTTATAGACAGTCTGCCAAAGAAAACCTTCGTTTACGCGAGTATTTAAAGTTTCCAAAACATGAAGATTTTCCAGTTTTGGTTGCTCAGGTAGTATCGAGGTCTCCTGGAAGAATAAATTCTTCATGTATGATTAATCGGGGTGAAATTGATGGTATTGAAGTCAATATGCCTGTCTTTACTCCACAAGGTTTAGTAGGAAAAATTTCAAAAGTAATGTATAACCATGCCTTTGTTCAGTTTTTAAATGACCCTGCATCTAAAGTTTCTTCAATTGAAAACTCAACACGAAACATTGGTATCTTAGAGTCAAGAAACGGCATTAGTCTAGAAATTGAATTCCCTGTTCATTCTGAAGTTTCATTGGGTGATACCTTGGTGAGTTCTGGCTTTGGTGGTATTTTCCCTAAAGGTATTCAAATTGGGAAACTTCACTCTTGGGAGAAATCAGATCTAGAGGTTCTTAAACGGGCAATTGTTATTCCGTTTCAAAACCCGGCATATCTTGAAGAAATGTTTATTTTAAAAAGTAAAACATCGTGGACTGTGGAGATAGATAAATGATAGCCTTTTATCTTTTACTGGTGGGAACAATCACGCTAATTTTTCAAACAACACTCATGAAGTTATTTGAATTTCATGAGATTGCGCCCGATCTTAGTTTGATTTTTATCGTGTGGACCGGACTTACATATGGCCCTTTTGCAGGACTTTTGTCAGGTTTTTTTGTTGGTTTGGTTTTTGATGTTTATGCTTATCCTCAATTTTTGGGAGCCGGGATGTTAGTGAAGTCAAGTATGGGTTACTTTGTGGGCCTTGCTGACGATCATGTCATTCGTCTTGATTGGTCAACAAAAGTCATTATTTTAGGAATTTGCTTTTTCTTGCATGACCTCTTATATAATCTATTGATTGGTATGGATTCATCCTCAATACGTGAGGCCATGATTCAATCTACCATCCCTGAAGCCATATACACAATTTTAATCTCAACAATTATATTCAATCTCTACTCTAGAAAAGTCGATGCATAAGTGTCGAAGTCAAATAACAACAAAATAGACCTACAAGACATAAATAAACAAAGTTTATTTTTAACTCTAGCCTTTGGTTTTGCTATTTTCTTGTTGATTTCAAGGTTATTTTACGTTCAAGTAATCAATTTTGAAGAAAATGAACTTAGATCTCAATCCAACCGCATCCGAAAACAAGTCCAAAAAGCTTCTCGAGGAACGATATTAGACCGAACAGGTGAAGTACTTGTAAGAAATCGCCCGTCTTTCCATGTTGCCTTAGTTGGTAATGAAATTAAAAATAAAAAAGAGTTTCTTGCCAAGATCGCTGCTATTGTCGATTCTCAAGGCCACCCTGTTTTTGACTCAAGTCATGTAGCATTTCGATTAGAGCAGTCAAAATGGCGGAAATTTCAGCCATTGCGTATTCTTGAAGATGCTTCCATGAATGTAATCTCCTTAATTGAAGAACGTATGCACGAATTAAAAGGCGTTGTTAAAGTCGTTGAAGCAAGAAGAGAGTACCCTTTTGGTACAATTGCAGCGCATACTTTAGGATATACTGGAGAACTTAGTAAGGAAGATCTTAAAAAAGACCAATTTGAATCATATAAAATGGGCGATCGAGTGGGTCGAAAAGGGATTGAAAGGGTTTATCAATCTGATTTTCGGGGAGTTGATGGGATATTACACCTTGAGGTTAATGCTTATGGCAAACGTCTAGGGGTCCTTGAGGATATGCCCAATATGGATCCAGAATCCGGTCTAGACTTAGTTACTACACTTGATTTAGATCTCCAGCTAGCTGCTGAGAGTGCCTTCGCTGATTCATTAAAAGGTGGGTTAGTTGCTATTGACCCGAGAAATGGTGAAATTTTAGCCATGGTATCACGACCCAATATTGACCCAAATATTTTCTCTCTTGATAAAAAATCTCGCAAAAAAGAGTGGGCTAATGTTGCGCTTGATAGCAATATGCCTTTTTGGAATAGGCCAACAGTAGGTACTTATCCACCTGGGTCTTTATTCAAGTTTTTTACAGCTATTGCAGGGATAGAAGAGGGGGTTATAACTCCTGATTCTAAAGCATACAAATCGTGTCATGGTGGGTTTAAATTTGGACGAAGGTACCAAAAATGTTGGAAGGAATCTGGTCATGGTCATAATAATGTTATTGATGC
>CAWVXU010000006.1:0-61280 GCA_963934255.1 uncultured Fibrobacterales bacterium | reverse complement strand
TTGTCCCATTTTAAATTCGTCCACAGACGCAAATCAATGAATTACTATCAAAAAAATTGTTAATACTATAATTCTATCAAAACGAGACCCCCCAGTCAGCTCGTTGACTGTCAAAATTTATATGTTGACTAGCTTCTATTTGTTTACCATACTTAACGTAAGGAAAACTTTACAATGACCTATGGAGACATTATGAAACAGAAATATCAAGGCTTTACTCTCATCGAAATGATTGGTGTACTGGCCATCATCGCTATTTTAGTCGGTGCAGTCGCCCCTCGTATCTTTGAAGCAATTCAAGAATCAAAAGCAAACAACATCGCCAGTCTTCACAAAACAGTGCAAACAGCAACTACTAAATACTTTGCTGACGTTAACACACTTGGAACTACCAACCGTACCAACGGTAATATGAACATGAGTTACTCTCGTGTTGATGCAAATAACAATAACTCATTCTCAGCTCTTTTGACACATACTAAGATTGCTGCCAATAACGGAAACGACTGGAAAAAATTTCGCGGTCCATACCTCGATGAGTTTGTACAAGCTTCACCACCAACTGGTGAAGCAATGGGTTTAGACATTAGCACAGGAGATGGAACTTTAAGTAACTCTACAAATACTGACTTTGACTTACAATTCACAGGCACCGGATCAATATCATCTGGTGATCACATTGTTTCGTTAAGAATTGAAGAAATCACAAATTCTATGTATGAAAAGGTTGATGCAATCATTGATGGCAGTCAAGGAACTGACCCAACAACTGCTGGTAAAGTCAAATACGACGGAACTAACTTAATCATTTTTGTTGCAAGCGAATAAGTAAGTTTTTTAAGTTAATGAAAGCAAAGCTCTTGGTTACGCCAAGAGCTTGTTTTTTTATTGAAACGAGCCTCACTTAAGGGACTCACAGGGTAACGAACTAACATGACAGATGTCACTCCACGTAAAAAACGACTCGGTGAAATACTTGTAGATTCAGGTCTCGTAGGTCGCGACCAACTCCAACTAGCACTAGCTGAACAAAAGCGTAATGGTGGGTTCTTGGGCGACATCCTAAATGATTTAGGTTTTGTAACCGCATATGAAATATCCAAACTCGTAGCTGATGAGTCTCAGACAGAGTATATGGACCTTGAACATATTGTTATTGATATTGAGACGATTAAGAAAATCCCTCAAGACTTTGCCCAAGCAAATACAGTCATCCCAATCGACATAACCGAGTCAACTCTAAAAGTTGCCTTAGCTAATACTTTTGATGTTGTGACCATTGACCGCATCAAGAAGATGACAGGTTTTCATATTGAAGTTGTCGCCGCTACCAAACAATCCATTCAAGAAGCCATTATTCAGCAATACACCCAAGCTGAAGATATTAGCTCCATAATTGATGATGCGATTAAAGAGCTCACAATTGCAGCAGATGAATCGGAGACTGGTGAAGCAGCAGCGCTAGTTCGACTTGTTGATCAGCTAATTATTGATGGGTCAAGAAAAAGAGCAACAGATATTCATATTGAGCCAGAGAAAACAAGTCTTAGAATTAGGTACCGAATTGACGGAATACTTTATCAAGAATGCCTACTTCCAATAAGTCTAAAAGCTTCAGTTGAAGCGCGTATTAAAGTCATGGCCAATCTTGATGTTACAGAACATCGAGTTCCTCAAGATGGACGAATTGAATTCCATATTGGTCAAAAAAACATCGACATAAGGGTATCTACCCTCCCAACTCAATACGGCCAAAGTGTTGTGATGAGGATCTTTGACAAACAGATGACCATATTGGACCTCACATACTTGGGTATGGAAGAAAAAGAACTAACGAAGTTCAAAAAACTTATCGATAAACCCAACGGTATTATACTTGTGACAGGTCCCACAGGATCAGGTAAAACCACTACACTCTACGCAGCGCTTTCTACTATGAATTCAACCGACTACTCGATATTCACATTAGAAGACCCAATTGAATATGACCTCATCAACATTCGACAAGTTGCAGTAAGACCTGATGTTGGACTCACATTCTCCGAAGGACTACGATCACTACTTCGCCAGGATCCAGATAAGATTCTTGTGGGTGAGATTCGTGACGAAGAAACTGCCCAACTTGCTGTTCGAGCTGCATTAACAGGTCACATGGTTCTTTCTACTTTGCACACAAATAGTGCAATTGGAGCTATCCCTAGACTTATTAATATGGGGATTGAACCTTACCTATTATCCTCCTCACTTTGTTTAGTCGTGGCACAACGTCTAGTGAGACGTTTATGTCCCATTTGTTCACAAAGAGATGAAAACGCAGAACAGTATCTTAAAAGTCTCACAAAAAACGCCGACTTTGACGTCAGTGAAACAAAGTACAACTTCAAAAAACCCGTCGGATGTAGTGAGTGTAATAATTTAGGCTACCATGGTCGAGTTGCAGTTTATGAGTTACTCGAAATTGACGAAGGTATTCAAGAGATGCTTGTCCCTGGGATTACTGAGCGCCAAATTTCAGAATATCTTCAAGACACCCAAGCTTTTATGGTTGATGACGGTGTTGCAAAAGCAAGCAAAGGATTAACCTCGCTCGATGAAGTTAGAAGGTTAGTGGGCTAATGGCTAAATACGAATATTCCTTAGTTGATCTCAAAGGTAAAACCTCGTGGGTGGTTGAAGATTTTGAATCTATTCTTGAATTAGAATCTGATTTAAATCGCCGTAGGATTGATTACCTTCAAATCAGACAAGCCCCTTGGTATAGTATTATAACTCATCTGTCTGTAGATAGTGAAGATTCTAAAACTCCGCGGCGTGTTAAAACACGTGAATTAATTGAATTTTGTATTCATTTATCAGTACTCGTTGAGGCAGGTGTCTCTCTGACTCAATCAATACAGGACTTTATCCCAGAAGTCAAAAACCCCTACTTTAAGTATGTCATTAAAGACCTCTATATCCGGGTTACCAATGGTGCTTCTTTAAGTGATTCCCTGGCTGACTATCCTAAAGTTTTTTCAGATGAATTCACTTATCTCATTAAAGCTGGTGAAAAATCTGGTACCTTACCCAACGCCTTGAACGAACTTAAAAAATACTTAGAATGGAGTGAAAAAATAAAATCTGAAATGTCCCAAGCTACAGTATACCCTTCCATCGTTGCGGTAGTTGTTGGGATATTTATTCTCTTTCTATTTTCATCAATTGTACCAGGGATTGTCAAAATACTTGTGGATCTCAAAGTCGAACTCCCTTGGATGACAAAGGTAGTGATGGCAATTTCCGACTTTATTCTGAACTATGGTCTATATACATTTGCAGCAATTGTTATCACAGTTATGACTACGATGTATTTCTACAAACATAATGCGACTTTTCACTATGAAGTCGATAGGATTAAATTAAAAATTCCTATTTTTGGTCCACTTACCTCAATTGTTCTGCAAGCGCGATTTGTACATAATTTTACAATTATCCACAAAGCCGGAATTTCCATTTTAGAAAACTTAGACCTTTGTTATCGATTTGTGCCCAATCGTATATATCAATCTGCAATTACTCGAGTCAAAGATGATATTCGAGATGGCCGCTCATTAACGGATTCAATGAGGGATACTGGTGTGTTTTCTAGCCTTATTATGAGGATGGTTGCTGTTGGTGAGAGCTCAGGTAAATTAGAATACTCACTTGATCAAGCCACTAAATTCTATGATGAAGAAATTCCAAGACGGCTAAAAAAAGTTTTAAGTTTACTTGAACCAGCACTTATCTTAACATTAATAGGGATTGTAGGTTTTGTCGCACTTTCTATTTTCCTTCCAATTTTATCAATCACTGGGGGCATCAAATGAAATATCAAAAAGGCTTTAGCTTAATAGAACTCATTGGCGTATTGGCTATTATTGCCATTGTATTGTCCGCGGCCACTCCTTCAATTATTAACCAAATTAAGAATGCAACCTATGATCAAGAAGTAGAAACTCTTTCTGATATAGCAGAATCACTCACCACTTATATTACAGACAATCATATTATCCCCAGTAACGCAGTTTGGGCTGTTAGCCTTTCAAATTACACAACTCTTTCCGCGACGGATTTATTAGCAACAAAATCCGGTACTCGACGTTACATTGTTCACCCAAGTTTCACCATTGATAATTTTCCTGCAGATTCCTACAATCAAGATTCATTGTTTTTAGCAAATAACACCCTGACCACGACTAAGCCAACCAACACTCAAATACTGCTTATTTCTAATGTTGTTGAGGACCTACCTGCCACCACTTTAAACCAAGCTCAATTTGATGCCGTTTGGAGCCAAAGCGGGACAATTCCTGCAGGTTTCTCCCTCAGTGACTCAGTGGTTATTCAACGCATTTCCCTTGGTGGGATTTTTCAACCATTTGTCATGAACATTTTAAGTCCTCCAGCAACATGGGCGGTTAATTCAACTGCTATTGCCGATGAACGACCATGGCCCTCGAGTGTGACGACTCAATATATAATGAAGAATTCAACAGTTTATACGCGTGCTACGGTAAGTGGCACCATAGATGGTGCATACTTAACAAATCAAGGTTACACCTTATAATGAATAATTCAACAGCTTATAGGCGCGCTAAAGTAAGTGGCACCATAGATGGTGCATACTTAACAAATCAAGGTTTCAACCCAGGCGCTTCAGCTAGCGGAGGAGGAAGTAGTAGTAATTCAGCTACTTGTGGAGCCTATTCTTTATGGAGCGCAACAACAAGCTATCAAAATGCCAATGAAGCTTATTATACAGCTGACTTAAGAGTCTATCGTTCACTTCAAAATAGCAACCGTGGTAACACACCTCCAGGATCCACCTATGATTGGCTCTATTTACAGGTATGTCCATAAATGAAAAAACAACAATTATTATTAGTTTATTGGGAGCCTTTTGCTCTTAGCGCAGAAGTCTTTGATGAGAACGGGACTATAGTCCAAACAAACTCTGTTCTGATTAGTAGCGAGAAAAAAGCCCCTGAGCTTTTTGAAGAATTGTATCAACACCTCAAGTTAAAAGAAGTGATTGAATCATCTTTATTAATACGCCATACAAACCTAAAACTCAACCAATTTACTCTTCCCTTTCTAACACCAAAAGAAAAAAGAAATTTTATTAAAGGGCATGTTAAAAAAGAATGGAATAGTTCTAAAGAGTATCATTCGAGTTTTTATAACTTAATCTTACCAGAGGGTAAAAAGGATAGTGTATTTACATTTACTCTTGATAGCCTTTACATTGATGAATTTATACGACTTTCCCGCAAAAACAATATCCTCCCCTTAAAGGCCATCCCTACACACGCCTTAGCATTGTTTAATAGTAGTGTCAAAACAAGCCCCGGTGAAGATAATATTCTCATTTATGATGATGATGATGCACTTCTTGTAGTATTAGCTTCTAATGGAAAACCAGTGATTATAAGAGAGATGCCTTATACGTCTTTTTTAGATCGCAAAGAAGAATTTGACCGCCTCTCTCGTGAGATTCAGAGAACTTGGCTCTACGGCAAACAACAGTTTAAATTTTTCCCTAAACAGATTGTCTTTTGTGGCGAAGAGCTTTATGAAAATAGAGATATTTTGTGCTCACTCCTAGATGAATTAAGCTATAAATTAGATTCAAAACAAAACTGGGTTCAAGACTTACAGCTTTCTAGTGTGTCTGAATCCTATAATCTGATACCTATTCGGATTCAACAGATTCAGAGTACTTTACGTAAAGCTCTATTTACTTTCATTGTTTCTTCACTTTGTTTTATCTCTATGCTTATTTGGAATTTATATCTACACAGTGTTGATTTTGCTTTAGCTGACAAGATTAAAGTTGAAAAAATCGTCGAAAAATCTACTGAAATTTTAACAAAAATTTCAAACAAGCAAGTGGTTTTAGAATCTATCAACAAGTCTAAAGATCAGCAAACTTTGGTCAAGACTTATTCCAATCAACCTATTCCAGCTTGGCTAATGATATATTTTTCAGAACACATCCCAGACAACCTTGTCTTGACTGACACTAAAGTCATTAGAGACAGTTTACCTGGGGTCTGGCATATCGATATATTTGGGAAATCCCCTAGAGATCCAATTGAAGCAGCAAAACTCCTAGCAGAATTTGAAAATAATGCGACTGAAGATTTTGGTCGCCTCAACCTTAAAATTGCTTGGAAGGTTTCATGGCTGGAGAATTTGAAATTTGGCCATAATAGTGACTTAAATTCAGTCAACAAACCATTTCACCTTTCAGGAGTGCTTCAAGAATGAATATGATGAAGCTATTTCTCAAAGAAGAAAACGTTAGGTTTGCAATTAAGCTCACCATTGCCGCTGGCTTTGTTTTAAGCCTGCTCTTTTTGTGGGATATATACAACACAAAAGAAGCCATCCAAGAAAAACAGAGTATTATTCAGGACTTTGAAGATTCTCAGACTGATTTAAAAGTAATTCAAGCAAAGACTACCGATAGTATTGTTGTTCTTACAGACTCATTAGCAAAACTTAACGTATTTTCAAGTTGGATTGATGTTGCCCATTGGGTTGAGAATAACAGAACGATTACCGAACAAAATATGTTGGGCTACCAATATGAAATTGCCCCTCTTATTCTTCACCCTAAAGGGCATAAAACCACACAAGAGGTTAACATTAATTATCAGCTTAACTTCTTTAATCAAGACTTCACTTCACTTTTGACATTCCTGCAGGCAAGTACCGAAGATTCTACAAAAAGTTTGTTCATTAAAAGCCTCATCGTTAATGCAGATACAGCAGGTGTCACTCAATCCATAGTGACTTTAGGTGGGTGGATTCGCCAATGAAAAAACTATTACAAAACCCTATTGTCGTTCTTATACTTGTCTTGCTGGCTGGCTTTTACTTATACTGGAATGTGATGCGTCCTATGCTTGGTTTGGACTCCAAAGCTAAAGTTAAAGTTGCAAAAGCCAAAAATCCTCATCAAGATGAAAATTTCGACAATGATGAAAACAACGAATCAGAAGAAAACAGCAAAAACTTAAAAGTTCTCACCTATGATTCTAATGTAATCAATCATTGGAAGCCTAGCTGGGTATTTGATTTCTCTCGTGATCCATTTAGAATTGAAAACCGAAAAAGACATGCTCAAACTGTAGACTTAAGACCTGAACAAGCCGTCAAACCTACCAAACGATATCGATCCAGAAATTATCGCAAGTCAAATTTTGTACAAGCTATATCTATTGGCACCCAAGATACTTTAGCTTTAATCGGCGGAAAAACTGTAAAAATCAAGGACCTCAGTCCTCAATTAAAAGACACTGTTGAGTTTATTCTCAACCACCAAAAACAAAAATTTATATTTAAACCAAAGGCGACACCATGATTAAATTAGCCATTTTGAGTACCCTGCTCACTTGTAGCTTATTTGCTCAAGAGAGCCCGCTAGAAACACCTAACATCACTTATGAAGATTCAAGCGGATCAGAGGGTTCATATTTAGTCCAAGGAGATAGTAGTAAAATTGCCAACTCTGGTGGCTTCAGCTTCAAAGCTCATTCAGTAGAGCTTCACACTGCAATGGCCTTATTTGCTCAAAGTGCAGGGTTGACCCTAAAAACTTACCAACCTCTTGTGGGTAATCGTAATGTTGAATTTACCAATTTAGATCTTAATTCTGCAGTCAATAAAATCCTTGAATCAGATAGTATTGAGTGGAAGATCGCAAATAATCAGTTAATCATTGGTCACAAACCAGAGCCAAAAATAAAAAAGGCATTTCGAGGGATGGAAGTTGAAGGTGATGACACTTATCGCATCATCACAATAAATTACCCACGTATGGGAAGAACTTCAAATTCAGAACTTGAAGGCGCTGTCAATGGAATTGATGGTCGTGCCGCCAAAGTCTCCTTAAAGTCAGAAGACAAAGTGGATTTTTGGGCTGAAATAAAGGAGATGATCACAGCCTTAGTTGATGAAAATGACAAATTTTCTATTAACTATTTAACGGGTGTTATTTATATCCAAGCTAATACAAAGACACTCAATACTATTCAAAATTATCTTGAAAAAGTAGCCCCAATACTGACACGTCAAGTGATTATCACTGCACGTATCTATGAGGTCATCCTTAGTGAAGACAACTCGCTAGGCGTTGACTGGGGTTATGTTGATGGGCTTGTTGGTAATGCTGGCTTAGACAAAGGCATTTCAACGTCAAACGGCTTAACAGACAGCTATAAGCCTAATACAATCCTTGCTAACTTGGGGTTCATGGGTGATAAAATGACCACAACTATCACAGCTTTAAGAGAGCAAGGTGAAGTTCGCGCTGTGAGCCAGCCCCGTATTATTACAATGCATAATCAAACAGCTGTAGTTAAAGTCGGTACACTATATCCGTACTTCACAACAACGACTGAGATTAATGCAGAGACTGGAGCTAGAACAGTGACTGAGGAAGCAGAACTCATCTCACTTGGTGCATGGATTTCAATCACACCTCAGATCAGCAGTGATTCTATTATCACGCTCATAGTTGATCCCGTACTCACCGATTTAACCGGGACAATTACATCGGTTATCGGATCTACAGCGCCTATCGTTGACATCAAACAGTCATCATCGATTGTTCGAATCAATGATCGAGAAACTGTGAGGATCTCAGGCCTTCAACAAACTAAGGACAAATCAATCCAACGCAAGATTCCACTATTAGGGGACATTCCTATCCTTGGAGCCCTTTTCAGGTGGAGCTATGAGACTCAAGAAAAAAAGGAATTGGTCATCTTTATTACTACAGAAGTTCAATAAAATTAGCTGGTCAATTTGTTAGGGCCTAAAACCTAAAACATTTATTGGAATGGGTACCCTTTTATTGATTTTCCTCACTGGTTGTTCTGAAACGAGTACTTTAAATAGCCAAATCAAACCTAAGACAACTCTGGGTAGTACAGCAATCACTCTTGAGGTTATGTTGTGGAAAAATGCAGCTCGATTTTCCTACTCAATTATTTTTGATGACTTCTGCTCTGATTCAGTATCGGGCATCTAAGATCAAGCAGATTCATTAGCAGCCAATAGAGGTGTCCCCATTGGCTTTGGAATCATCACTAACCACTGTGATGACCAAGAATGGAAACGTGCAAGAGAGATGATTACTAAGGGCCACGAGGCTATTAACCACAACTACCGCTGTGGTTAATTTTTTGAATCTTGGTGTATTGATTTTTGGGGTTGAGGTGATTTCCCTATTGAAATTGACCAATCAACCAATCTCATTGCTACCAATACAGGGATTATCCCTACTTTCTTTATCTTCCCATTTGACCTATCCATTGACACCATGAGAACTTATCGCTCTGAAAACGGATATTATGGTTTTCGCACCGGTCAAAAAATGCAAATAAACGATGCTCACTTTGAAAACCCTTTTGAATTAAAATTCCACGTGAACTCCCCCTTTAAGGATAAAAAAATAGCCCGAAATACACTCTCAACCAACTGATTGATTCGACTATCGAAGTACAAGGCTATGGAATCCGTGAACTTCACGGCTCAGATGATGCTAGCTGGGGGCTTTAAACTCAACTGAATTAAGAAATCATTTTGATTACGCAACTCAATCCATTGCATTGGGTGATTTGTGGGTGGGAACACCAAGTGATGTAATTGCATATCGATATACTCGTGAAAACTATTCTTTTCAAGTAATTACTAATTTAAAAGATTATTCTTTAAATTTTGACGCAAATCCACTCTGTGAAAAGTACCCTACTGAATTGACTTTTGCCATTACAGCCGAGCTCGTAGAGCTCATTGTTTGACAAAAAAATGGTGTACTATTATAGAAACAGCATCCACATGACATCTCAAAAATCATTGTGGACATCAGAACTCATCAAGGCGAAGTGAAACTTGCATTCAATGCCTAAGATCAATAATTAGACTTGATTGCACTCTTTACAAACGCCGTGAATCTGACATTGATGTGAAATAAAAGTAAATCCATTTTGTACCGCCATTTTCTTAGCTGCATTCAAAATTGTATCTGAATCGACCTCAATCACTTTACCACATTCTTTGCAAATAATATGTTCATGATTTTCATGACCGACAAGCTCATAATGCGTATGGCCATGTCCAAAGTCTGCCTCCACTAAAACACCTGATTTAGCAAGTTGTGACAGACATCTATATACAGTAGCGCGAGACACCTTATAATCTCTTTTCATAATATCAAAGAGGAATTCGTCGACGGAAAAATGCTCTCCATCCATCTCATAGACAGCTTTGAGTATGGATAAACGTTCTTTTGTAAAAAACATCTTTTCTTTTTTGAGATACTTGGAATATAAATCAGTCGCATCTTCAAAGCTCAGTTGTCCATTTAAACTCTTACTCATAACGCTAACTCTACAAATCCGTCATAGATGGATTGAATTGATTTTTCAAAATCAATTGCATCTACACCAACAATGATGTTCACCTCTGATGAACCCTGGTCAATAATTCGAATATTAATATTTTCTTGTGCAAGTTTTTGGAAAAGCGTCGCTGCCACACCAATACGGTGAGCCATCCCATGCCCCACTGTTGCAATCAACGCTAAATCTTTGACTATTTTCACTACATCAGGAAGCAATTGCCGTTCAAATTCTTCTAAAATTATTTCTTCAACTTCTTCAAGGTCTGTTTGGTCAACGACAATAGACATTGAGTCAATACCCGTAGGAGAATGTTCATATGACACATTTTGAGATTCCAAAATACCCAATACTTTACGACCAAAACCACGCTCTTTATTCATCATGTTTTTTTCAAGGTATATCAGCGCAAAATTCTTCCGTCCAGCAATCCCCGTCACAACTCTCAGTGGAGTCTCCGGTACTGGTCCGATAGTTGTTCCTATGTCTTCTGGACGATTAGTATTCTTGATTTGGATAGGGATGTTTTTATCCTTGCAAGGAGCTATGGCATCATCATGAAACACATTTGCCCCACTATAAGCTAATTCTCTGATTTCACGATAAGATACTGACTCCATAGGAGCAGGTGAATCCACAATCCTAGGGTCAGCCATTAATAACCCAGATACATCCGTCCAATTTTCATAGACATCAGCATTTAATGCGTTAGCTAATATAGCTCCAGTAATATCAGAACCGCCTCGACTAAAAGTTTTCAATACTCCCTTGTGGTTTTTTGCATAAAAACCAGGTAGAACAATTTTTTCACCATCAGAGATTGCGGCCCGAATTTGTTGTGCAGCCTCAGAATTAACACGGAAATGAATATCCACAGTAATTAAATCAAATGCATCAATGAAGCGAAAACCTAAATGCTCAGCCATAAGTTTTGCTGATAAGTATTCTCCACGAGAAACCACAAAATCAACAGTTATTTCTTTTGGCTTTGTTTTTAAAAAAGTTTCGATTTCTAATAAATCAGGACTGACATCAGTCGTCAATTGAAGGGATTGGGCAATTTCGTCAAATCGGTCACAGATTAAATCCCATGGTTTTGAGAAATCCATCGCACGAGAAGCTAAATCATAAACCGCATAAAAAAGATCCGTTAATTTGGCTTCGGTTGACATTCTTTTACCTGGAGCAGAAACTACTATCACAGTTCGAGCAGGGTCTGATTCAACGATTTTTTTGATTTTTTTAAATTGCGAAGCAGAGGCCACCGAAGAGCCACCAAATTTACATACACTGAGCATAGTTCATACCTAGTTAACTTTTTTGAGAAATATAGCAAAAATGTCTTTAAAGAAAACTTGAAAAAAAAGTTAAAGATTCTCTTTAAGTTGCCGATAAATAAAGTGGGGGAGCACCATAATAAATGCTCAAAATACGGTTTTTACCTCAATGAACTCAATTTAAGTGATCAAATGCGACTTGATGCAGCCATACAGGGATACTCAAAAACAGGTTTGAATAAATCAAATCTTGTTACACAGCGTATCCGCAATTCAAATGACCCATCTCAAGCGAATAAATCATCTGAATCAAGGTCCACCTCAACAGGACTGAACAAACATCTCGGGCAAGATAAAGTCGAAATTTCTACTCAAGCTCAAGATCGCATGTCTATTATCAAAGCAAGAATCAACTCTGGATATTATAAATCAGACCAGGTAAGTGATGATATTACAGAGAAACTGACACGATACTTTGACGATGTGACCAATTAAAACTTTATTTCAAGCCCCATATGGTGAGAGGCACCCAATTCGTCAATAGACTGAAATGCATAGTTCACAATGAGATTTTCAAAAATCACTTCTAAACCCGCGCTTTTGGGGTAGTATTGCAGTTCTTCATCTTCTCGATAAATAGGTATCGCCGAATGCACCACAATAAATTGTTGATAGGCCATTTTGCCACCTAAGATATAGCTTGCTCCTCGATCATTCTGATATTGATAATCCGCAAACACTTGAGATTGGAAGACTGGGATTAAAGGCAGCGCATAAGCAAAGCCTGTTTGGAGATACAAGGGAAGAGTTATCTCTCTATTGTCATATGCTGAGCCCCTACCAAGGTTGCCCACAACTAGCCCATAATCAACCTGTGGCAATAGAGTAGACCAGAGGCCAACATCAAGGTAAAAAGCCTGTGAGGAAGCCGTGGCGATTTTAGAATTAAGAAAATGAGTATTTACACCAAAGTGTACGTCTTGATATTGATCGCTATAACTCAACGCAAAGTCATGTATTTGAGCTCCAAATCCCGCGGTTGAACGAGCTTCATCATCCAGGCCATCTAAGTCTTCATACTGTCCAAATCTAGCATGAACACCCCATTTAGAATCTTGATACCAAGATATATTTTGAAATTCAAAGGCAAAGTCGTCTGAGGAAAGATAACGGCTAGCAACTAAGTGTCCTCCTCTTGTTGAATCTACACTAAGTGTTGCGATATTTTCCATAGGGTCAACAAGTGCCACTCCCGAATTTGCGCGAGCCTGACTCATTACACCATGCGCAATTTGTAATTCTGCATAGTCAGCAGATCCGCGATTAACTGACCAATCTATCCCTGTGGCCCAGAGGTTGTTTATCAATATCAAACAAATAGCAAGAACCTGTATGTTTGACTTATTTTTAGTTGAAGACATTAGAAAAACATCCTCATGCTGAGATGAATTGGGGTATACTGATACTTTCTCTCGGCTATTGCTCCCATCGTCCACTCAACCCAATCCTCTTCGGCGATCAACATTCTCCACGAAAGCCCTAAACTTAAATTACCAGGCACACCGCCCTCAGTGGAAAAATATTTACCCTTATATCCCATTTGAATCGCATAATCTGCCCAAAAAGGGAGTTCTAACCCTAAGCCTAAGCGATTCTCCCAGACACTTGTATCCCAACCCCATAAACCATTCTGTAGAAGATAACTTGAGTTCTTCACATAATAAGTCCCTGCACCAAAATCATGTGATATTTCCAATTCTAGGGCTTTAGGGTAATAATCTTCTTTGGTGTCCACAGCACCACCACCATTTTCGAAGCTGGCTATTTCTTCTGCGCTCAGATTCCCATTAAACCCTAAATTTCGAAGCACGGTTCCAACTCGGATATTATCAAAGCTACGATAATACCCAACGGTAAAACTAATCGGAGAACTATAGGATTGAAAACCTTCAACATCCGGGTGAAATGAACTCCAATCCAAAGAAACACCGAATGACTCAACTTGGCTGCGTCTAGCCGAAAGCGCCACACTATGCCTTAAAAAACCAGGACTAGCAACACCTATGTTTTGATCATTCTCATCAATAAGCTCAATACCTGCATCCCCGCGATAGAGGACTGCATAGCCAAATGCCAAATGATTTTCATATGTAGAATTAAACCCAAGATGACCACCACGACGATCTAAGGAACGAGTTTCTCCTCCGACACTCACTTGAGTTTTTCTTTGAACTCCTACAATTGCGGGATTAATAAAAGCAGGAAGTTGGGCTTTTGAGTTAGAAAGACCTGTACCGCCCATGTTTTGCTGTATAGAACCTGCTCCAGCACGCTCCACCCACCCCAACCTTGCACCTAATTTATCTGCGTTAAGAGAACAAACTAAGCCGAGTATTATTAGGATAACTACGTTTTGAATTTTAAATAGACTCATTGTACCGGTCCTGATAATTTTAAACACTTAGACCAGACCTTATGATCTCTATTATCCTTGACAAGTATATAATAGGGACCGGGACTAGCAGCTTTTCCATCATTGTCTTTACCATCCCAAACATCAAGTCTTGGGTCATTCGAACGAATAGGGTCTTTGAGACGCCAAGCATTTTTTTGGATATCGCGTACTTTTTCCATGTTGTAATTATAAACTTCAATATGAATTTTAGAATCACGTGTTAGTTTATAAGCGATTTGAATTTTCTCATCCTTTTGAGTCATTATAGAGGGGATAATTCTGACTTCTTTTAACCCACCTGCAACCTCTGTCCGATTTAATAAAGCCTTCCAATTTTCTCCATTATCAACTGTGTACGCGACTCCAAATCCAAGAGTGCTTGCAAGTAGAATTTTGGTGTTTGATTTCTCCAATATTGCCACACCTGATATTTCACGAGTATCAGGGACCAAGCCTTGATCGATATAGTAAAAAAGATCCTTGACTTGAAATGCCTTCTCATCAACAGGAATCATTAATTCACCGGATTCTATTTTTAATAAGCCCTTGGATTGACCATCAAGACTCATGCCTGCGACCCATAAAGTTTCATCCCACATTGCAAAAGAAGATATTGTTTTTTCAACCGCTTTTTGCCATGGGTTCTCAGAATCCCAATAACTTGATATGACATCTATCCAGCGATTACTATTAGGTACTTTATACTGTATACTTGATTTATCTGTTTCAGAGTCAGCTGCTTCAAGGTATTGGCTTCCATTAAATAGAGTGTAAAATTCAATTTCAGGATCTAACTTCTGAACATAGCCTGAACCTTGTTTTTTCCAAACCCCTTCGGAGCTCGCAAGATATTCTCCGCTCTCACTCCATAACTTAAAATCATCATTCATCCGGCATTCACTTGAATTATTACAGACGGCATCCAATAAAGGGTTAAAGTCTCCTTCGCTGGCGTCCCACTCTCTATATACTAAGTGTTCAAGGTCACCCGATGACTTTTTCCAATCACCCTCATCAAGTAGAATGCCAAATTTTCCACTGACTCCAACATAAAACCAAACGGTATCAGACTCAATATTATATTGGAATGGGCTATTGAATACGCCAATTGAAGTACTTAATGTCACCGAATCTTTCAGTGAATTTTTAAGACTTTTGCCTTTCTCAAATAAGTAAAATCCATTCCATTCCCCCAAACTGTTTTTTTTAGGAATAACAAATTCGTTTTTTAATTCTAAAACACCCAGCCTTAAGCTAACGCTGGTCTCAACTCGAGGCCAAGATTTCGGCATCAAGTTCATTCCTTCGTAAAATATTGTTTGATGCGTTGAGAATGTTCCGTTTTCTTTAAAAAGAAGCCGACTCACGCCTGTACCTTTGGGCTCATTATGAATCAACCAAAAGCTGTCATCAACACTGAAAACAGCATCGACCTGATTTGAGTGCATCATCTGCTGCGCAGATAGACCGCTCACCATAGTCATAATAAGCACCGCGAAGAAGCTCACGCCGAACTTCAAGTTTTTCAATTTAACGCATGTCAATGATTTCTACTCCTTGAGGACTTGGGAAAATAAAATCTGTGGGTACTGAGGTTCTAAGAATTTTAAAACTTTCAATCTTATATTGTGTTAAATTCTCAGAATAATCCAAAGTTTCCATTTGGATTGGCTCAAATGTTTGAGGATCAAGCCAGACTCTTAGCTCAGAATATTGTTGTAAGCCTTTATTTGGGATTAAATCCATTTTCCAAACAGATTTTTTTCCCACTTTTTCTAACATCATCGACCTTGCTTGGCACCCTAGATATTTTAATAGAACTTGAGATGGCCCCATTTTCATTTGAACATCAGCAAAATTTTTAACCACCACTTGCTTTGAAATGGGGCGATAATCCCAAAAGGTCTTATTATCAGAATAAAATTCAACTTGTGGAGTTCGAAGAAGGAATTCGCCTGCATTACCTGTTTTCAGAAATCCAGAATTTTGACTTTTATCACCGGTCATTTCATTTAGGCTTAATACCTGAAATTTCATTTCAAAAGCCCTATTTGATTCATAACGCTTAAGCGCTTGACCAAGTATTTCTTCTGAGCTTGGGTTGGCAAAAAGACTCACTACACCCATCATCAAGGTTATCCATACTATTTTACTCATCTTTTCGCCTTTCAGTTTCCTTAAAAATACCAAATTCACACGGGTTTGCTATTTTATAGCCAACTTTGGTGGTTTATAACCAAATTAAATTTATAAAACCTATGGAATCTCTATGTTATTCAATCATTCTCTAAAGAAACTTGCACTCGTTGCAGCTCTGACTGTGAGCGCACACTCAGTTGAAGTCGATACTCACGTTGACGCCCTTGTTAATTTCTATGGCGATTTCTCCAACGATGCCAGCGATGATAATAGAGTGTATAACACTCAACATGACATCCATATTGAATCAGACTTTATTTACAATGAAGGTGTTAGTTTTACAGTGGGCCTTGATGCAGTTTCGCGCATTGCAGGTGATTCTATTGATCCCGCCAAAAGATCTTCCTACCCGCGTGGTGCTCGACCTGTAGAAAACATTGCTGAACCTACGCAAAATCAAATTGCACTTGCAAATGCTCATATTAATTGGCAATTCATTGAAAACGCTACCTTTATGATGGGTCGTTTTCAATATGACGCAGGTAGTATATCTACTTATCGCCCTTATCAATATCAAACTTCTTACTCTTCAATATTTAAAGAACGAAGTGTGCATGGTTTTGGCTTAAAAGCTGCAGATTTTGTTGGATATATTGGCTTTAATGGTCAAACAAACGACGCCCTCAGTTTCTTCTTAAGTTACGATGCTACCCTTATTGATTCACGTGATATGAAATTAAATGTTCAACCGATAATTGATTGGCGCCTAAATGATGGAGATGGACGCAAATGGCACCTCGCTCTAGATAATGATTTTTCTAGTCATCTGGGTGAATTAGATTATTCAATTCACAATACTATCGCTTGGATGCCGCACCTCACTCAGGGTGAAACATGGAATATCCTACTTGAGCCTAATTTCCAATACCAAGGCTTTGGCTTAGGTCTTGGTTATTATTATTCAAGTCCAGCTACCGGGCATGTTGAAGGCGGATTAGACGATATTGAGCTTCAAACGGATATGCCGGTGCAAGAGTTTTGGTACATGGAACCCTTTATTCCAGTCTCTGACAAATGGGCAATCGGCTTCCCTGTCTCTCACCATGATGTATCTCGTTACATAAGTGATGACCATTTTTGGGAATATGGCATCGCTGGATATGCTTATCCTTCAAGCGGCATTGAGTTTGGAGCACAAGTTGGACTTAAAAATGTTCCAGCAGCGAAAGATTTTTTCTACACAGAGGTTTATGGCGAAGTTTCATTCTAGTCTCTTAGGCTAAAATAAACTTTTCTTATAAACGAATCACCCCCATGGCTCAAGCAAACTCTCAATCATTTTCGGGGCAAAGGCCTCCAGAAATCCCCTTAGCAGAGAAAATGCGCCCGACTACTTTAGATGAAGTACTCGGCCAAAAACAACTTATTGGCGAGGGCGCAAGTCTTCGCCTTTTGTTGTCTCAAGGTCAATGCCCCTCTATTATTCTCTGGGGACCGCCTGGCTGCGGTAAAACAACCATCGCCAAAATCATTGAATCACAAGTCAAGAAACGCTATGTAGCCCTTTCAGCAGTGAGCGCCGGCATCAAAGATGTTAAAGCGGTCATTGAATCAGCCCTTGTGCAGAGAAACCTTGATGGTGAAAACACCCTTTTATTTATTGATGAAATCCATCGTTTCAATAAAGCGCAGCAAGATGCTTTACTTCAAGCAGTAGAAGAAGGGATTATCACCCTCATCGGCGCTACGACTGAAAATCCCTCATTTGAAGTAAATAATGCTCTTCTCTCTAGGTGCCAACTCTTATTGTTGCATCCCTTATCTGAAGAAGAGCTCATCGAACTCGCCAAAAAGGCTCTTCATGGTACCCAAGGGCTCCACCGAAATGACCTTCAGGTGGACGAAGCCGTATATAAAAGTATCGCACACTTATCTCAAGGTGACGCTAGATACCTACTCAACCAAGTAGAGTGGTTGGCTGGATCTTTAGCCAAAGGTGCACACCTTAGCTCTGATGTTTTGGAATCTCTTTCTAACCAAAAACCTCTGAGATATGACAAAGGTGGTGAAGAACACTACAATCTCATCTCTGTTTTTCAAAAATCAATTCGTGGGTCTGATGTTCAAGCAGCACTTTATTGGATGCACAGGATGCTAGCCTCTGGTGAGGAACCTCGATATATACTCAGGCGTTTAATGAGAATTGCCAGCGAAGATATTGGGTTAGCTGACCCTCAAGCCATTGTTCAAGCAACCGCTGCTCGTGAAGCCTTTGATTTTTTAGGCTTTCCAGAGGGTATTTTAGCCTTAGACCAGCTCTGTATCTACCTTGCCACCGCACCCAAGTCAAATAAAGTGGAGCTAGCTTATTTTGCAGCTGAAGATTTAGTTAAAAAATATGGACAACTACCTGTCCCTAAAGCTTTTAGGAATTCAGTAAATAAAACAACAAAAAACTTAGGTTATGGACAGGGTTATCAATATGACCACGACCAAGTTCATTCATACTCAGGCCAAGACCATTTGCCTAAAGATCTGCAGAGCGCTATTATTTACCAGCCTGGTGAATTTGGTTTCGAAAAAGACATTCAAAAAAGAATTGACTGGTGGGAATCTCTCAAGTCTAAAAAGGGACAAAATTAAGTTCTTGGAATTCTCAGATAACTCACCAATTTTAACACGATTCTTTAAATTTCCTAACCTCACTCTAACACGAATTTCATAAGTTTAAACTATGAATAAAAAAAAAATCCTTGCAATTGAAGATGAAGATGATATCCGGGAGCTACTTCGGTATAATATCGAAAAACATGGCTATGAGTTCTATGGTGCCGCAAGTGGTGAATCTGGTTGGAATAAAATCAAAGATATCAAGCCTGACCTGGTCTTATTAGACTTGATGCTGCCGGGTATTGATGGTCTTGAAGTTTGTCAGAGAATAAAAACTGAGCTCGGTTCTGAAGCGATCCCTGTGATTATGTTGACTGCTAGAGGAGAAGAAGGAGATATCGTCAAAGGTCTTGAAATGGGCGCTGACGATTACATGACCAAACCCTTCTCAGTCAAAGTTTTATTTGCTCGTATCGCAAAAATTTTCCGCACATTGCCCTCCAATAGTGAAGGCTCATTCGATTCCACTCAAACATCTCCATCAAATCAAGATTTAGATAAAGATGTTTTTGAATCTAATGGAATCAGGATGGACATAGCTCGTCATGAAGTTAAAGTTGCGGAATTAGCTATTCAATTAACTAGCTCTGAATTCAAAGCTTTGTCGGTCTTTCTTCAAAGCCAGGGGCGTGTTTTTACAAGAAATCAAATCATGGAAAAGGTCCATGGAGAAGGCTATGTTGTATCTGAACGCGCGATTGATGTCATGATCGTTGGACTTCGTAAAAAGCTAGGTGAAGTAGGAGCATGTATTGAAACAATTCGTGGAATTGGTTATCGATTGATGGATTCTTAGGTTCTCGTTTGATTAAAGGCAAACCAAAATTATTTAGCTTTTTATTCCCGGCGTTCTTATTCATTACACTGTGGAATATTTTGATTATTGGTTGGAATTCATACTCGACTATTAGTGAATTTAATCAAAACCAAACTGAGGAAAATCTTAAAACTCAAGTTAAATTATTCTCTCAAGTGATTGAGAATGTTACAGACCCTACTACTTTGCAAAGGCTTTGTGAAGAAGCTAGTCAATTTTCTTCGGTGAGGTTTTCAATCTTTACTCCGAAGGGTCAATTAATTGCAGACTCTCAAATAGACTTTTTACAATCAAAGCTTGATCTTAAATTCCCAGAAGTAGAGCTTGCTATGGAAACGGGACTAGGGACTTCAGTCAGAAAACTTTCTCAGTCAAGTCAATCCATGACCTTTGTTGCATTTTACAATCCGAATAAATTGTTTCTCGTACGCACTGGCTTAGCTCAAAAACTAATTCATCAATCTAGTATGTCCTATTTTGAAAGAATATTCTTTAGTACAATAATTTCATTTTTCATAAGCTTAATCTTGGCTTACTTTGTGAGTCGCAAAATCACTAGTCCCATATATAAACTAACCAAAGATGCTAAGCGTTATGCCAAAAGAGAACTCAAAGGATTTAGACAAGAACAATATTGGGATGAATTTGAATCGTTATCAGACTCCATGAGTAAAATGGCTCGTGAAATTGACTTACAAATCCATAGTATCACTCTTCAAAAACAAGAAAGTGAAGCGGTTCTGGCCTCGATGACAGAAGGGGTTATCGCACTAGATACTGATTCAAAATTACTTTCAGCAAATCAATCCGCCCAAGATATTTTGCAATTCAAATCAAAACCTCTTATTAATCACTCATTCTTTGATGTAGTGATATCAAACACTCTTCAATCTTTAGTCAATCGCACACGTCAATTCCCTGAACCCCTTGTTGAAGATTTCCAATTAGGACAGGAAGATGAGTATCGAATTATTGAATTTCATGGAAGTGAACTAAAAGATTTACAGGGTAAAGCAATTGGTACTTTGATTGTTTTACATGATGTAACTCAACTGCGCCAATTTGAACAAATGCGCCGAGACTTTGTTGCCAATGTCTCCCACGAATTACGAACACCCATCACTTCTATTCAAGGCTTTTTAGAAACCCTCCTAGATGATGATATTGACGCAAAAGATTCCCGGCATTTTTTAGGTATTGTTGAGCGACAGGCAAAAAGACTCAGTTCTATTATTGAAGACTTGCTGTACCTTTCGCGTCTAGATCAAATGCTTGACTCAAATGCCATTGTCAAGGACTGGCATAAAGTCCAGACTCTATTTCAATCTGCAGATGAAACCTGCCAAAGTATCGCTCATTCTAAAAACATCAGTCTTGTTTTTGATAACCACCAGAATGTTGAAGTCTATATGAATATTGGACTTTTTGAACAGGCTTTAGTGAATCTGATTAATAACGCAATTAAGTACTCGCCCGAAAACACAAGAGTTAGTGTCCGACTTCAAGCGTCTGACAATGGTATCAAAATCATTGTCCAAGACCAAGGTCCAGGAATTGCCATTAAGCACCAAAACCGACTATTTGAGCGTTTCTTTAGAGTTGACAAGTCAAGATCTAGAAATGAAGGAGGCACGGGCTTAGGTTTAGCGATAGTGAAGCATATCGCTCGGTTACACGACTCTCAGGCAGGGGTCAAATCTCAACTAGCGATTGGGTCCAATTTTTACATCTTATTGCCACATGAATCTGTACGAAATTTTTAGCCGTCGACGCTCTCTAGAGCAAAACAATTATAATTAACTATACAGGATTTCAATTTTTCGCTATAATATTGTTCAATCTCATAACTTTGTAAAACCAAACACAACCCTTACACCATCCTAACACAACTAATCTTTATTTGTTACAACATCAGTTAGAAATTGATTTGAAATAGAATTGAAATAGAATAATAACTTAAAGGAAATTAAAATGAAGCTCTCAAAAAAACTCATCACTAGTGCATTTGCTTTCTCACTTCTAAGTACAGTATTTGCTGATGATCTCATCATCAAAGGCGATGTCCGCCTACGCTCAGAAATAGCAATTCAGAAAGATAAAGATACTCGAGATCGAGATCGTCTTCGTGCACGTGTTGCTCTGACCAAAAAAGTTAATCAAAGTATAGATATCGGTGTGGCACTAATATCTGGTGGAAACGACCCTATTTCAGGCAATCAAACAATGAGTGGTTATGGTTCAAGTAAAGGGATTAACCTTGATTTGGCCTTTATTCAAATAAATTCAGGTTATGGTCTCTCTCTTTTGGCTGGTAAAACTAAGAACCCATACAAAGTCTCTAATAAATCGGAACTCGTTTGGGACGGAGATTATCACCCCGAAGGTGGATCTATTCAATACGCTTATGAAATAAACGCGACAGCGTTGGACCTCCGTATCAACCAAGCTTGGTTGTCTGAGAGCAAAGTGGAAGGAAGTGACTTACTTCAATCAGGTACACAGTTAAATTTAACTCATAAAATGGGTGATATATCTATTGGTGCTGGGGCTTCTTATATCTCGATTCATAATGAAGATTATAACCAAGGCTTATCAGGGACACCAGCATTTGATGATGATTCTTTTGGCAATTCATCAATCACCGATGCCGCAAATCAAACAATTATAGCCACAGGTATGACTCTAATTAATCCATATATTGAAGTCGCCGCCAAGGGGAGCCTACCATGGACAGCCTATGCTGAATATGTTCAAAACACAGAAGCTGACGAGCTAAACAAGGGTTTTGCTTTAGGACTTAGCCTAGGTAAAGCTAAAAAACCAATGACTATGGCTCTTAAATACATTTATAAAGAAGTTCAAAAAGATGCTGTTTACGGTACTTTGACTGATTCTGACTTTTCAGGTGGTGGCGCAAACGGCTCAGGTCATGAACTTGGTGCTAAATTAGCGTTAATGGAAAATACATTCTTTGGCGTTTCACACTTCCTCAACTATAAAGACGCTCAGCCTCTTTTAGGTGAAGGTGACATTGGAGAAGGAAATCTTTATAATAGGACTCAAATTGATCTCGTTGTAAAGTTCTAAGCTCTGTGCTCTTACTTTAAAGCTTTACTTAATAGCCTCTTCGCAAATGAAGAGGCTAATTTTTTACCCTTATTTGAATCCCTCAATTACATCCAGGTGTATGATATCTCACCCCCATAGAACATAAAAGGCTAGGTGAATCAATCACTTAGCCTTTTAAAATACATCTTGACCCTACAGTTAACTCATACAAGTCACCCACGAGTCAAAAGCGAGGGTCAACCTTAACTCATTTGAGCTTCAGCTACCTGTACCATATGGTTTTTCATTTTTCTATAAGATGTTAAGATATCCGTATAAGATGTGGAGACGAGAGGATCAACTTTTTCAGTCGAAAGAAGGTCCCAATGTGCATTTCTCAAGCGACGAACTTCATCAGTAATCCGGTCAGACTTCTCCAAAATCTGTACTAATTTTTCTTGAGTAGGCTCCATTGTTAGATCAACTAATAACTCGATTTGCTTATGAAGATCAATTAACCCTAGTCTTTGTGATGCATTGATTATTTTTTCTTGGTCTTGTAGACGCAAGAAAAGCTTCAATACTTGAGCAGCATAATCCGAAACAGACTCATACTCATCTACAAGTTTTAACTGACGTTTGGCTCGCTCAACGTCTTCAACCCCCAAAGGCTCACTCAGAAGCTCAGTTAAGAATTCTGTGACTTCTTTTTGAACTTGATCAAACATCTCTTCCATTTTAAATACTTCTGCAATACGCTTAGTATCTGTTTCTTCAGATTCTAAAACAATACGAAGATCTTGAATCATAGAAGTATTATAAGCTTTCATTTTATCTACTTCGCGACTTGATATTTCAAGTGCTGCAAATGGCGATTCTAGGTTTTTGAAATTAAGGTGAGTCAAATACTTTGATTCAGACTCTTTCTCTGGGACAAACTTAATGAGGTATCTCGAGAAAATATGAGTGAATGGTAGGAAAAAGACCACATTAGCAACATTAAAGATTGAGTGCACAGTTGCGATGGCCATTGGGACATTGGGGTATGTTTCTGCCCCATCTACCACGACCATTCTATTGATTTCACTAATCCCCATAAAGGTACTAGCAATCCATTCAATGAATGGTATGTAGAACCTAAATAGACTCGTTATCCAAATAACACCAATCAAATTAAATAGCATGTGGAAATATGCAGCACGCTTAGCGTTAGTTGTTGTACCAATAGAGGCTAGAAGAGCTGTAATCGTTGTACCGATATTTTCACCAAGTACAAGAGCAGCAGCCGTCTCAAATCCAATGACACCCTCTGAAGCAAGTGCTATGGTAATACCAAGAGTCGCCGAGGAAGATTGAACCAAGATCGTTAATAAACACCCAATAAAAGCACATTTCAAAACACCTAAATAAGTATCTGCAGTAAAGTAACTAAAGGCTTCATGGAATTCTGGAATTGATTTAATGACTTTAACGCCACCTTTCATGACTTCTAAGCCATAAAACACCATCCCAATACCCAAAATAGCCAGAGCGACGTATTTGACTTTTTCTTTTTTACTAAATAAGAAGAAGAAAGTCGCCACACCTAATATGGGGAGCCCCCATTTACCCACTTTAAGAACAAGTATCCAACCAGTGACAGTAGTACCAATATTAGCACCTAAGATCACTCCAATGGCAGATTCAAGCGCCATGATGCCTGAGTTCACAAAGCCCACAGTCATTACTGTAGTCACCGAGCTTGATTGAACAAGACAGGTAACAATCACACCAACACCAGTAGCAAAAATACGGTTACCCGTTACCATAGCAATTAACTTACGTAAGCTAGGGCCAGCAACAGTCTGCAACCCTTCGGACATATATTTCATGCCTAATAAGAATATTCCCAATCCACCAATAAGGGCAAAAAGCATTTTTTGAATCGCAACCAAATCCATACTTTGGTCTCCATTTTTTAATCAGCGAGTGAAATAATAGGATTTCACAGCGAATTGTCACCTTGTATATTCAAAAGAATTGCTTTATTGATTAATTTTTGAAACTTCCTCAAGTTAGAATAACACCACAGAACTCTATCTAAAGTCTAAAAATGGGAGTTTAGCCTTAATGTCAATAAATCATCTCAAACGCTAACACTATCTTAACATTTTAACGCACTCACAGTCATTTTCTTATAAAATCCTGACAATATCCTAACAAGTGTATTCTAAGGTTTATGCAACTATTTTAAGAGGTGTCAAATGAGTATCATTTCGAAAGACTTAAATTTCTTTTATGGGGACAACCAAGTTCTCCATGATATTAACATGGAAATACCCCACCAAAAGGTGACTGCGCTTATTGGCCCTTCCGGCTGTGGAAAATCAACCTACCTGAGAACCCTCAACCGGATGAATGATTTAATTGAAATTGCTCGAGTTAAAGGTCAAGTGATAATTGATGGTCAGGATATATATAGCCCACAAGCCGATGTCATCAACCTGAGAAAAAATGTGGGAATGGTTTTTCAGAAATCAAACCCTTTCCCCAAAAGCATCTATGACAATATCGCATATGGCCCTCGAATTCATGGCACTAAAGACAAATCAACTCTTGATGAGATTGTCCAAAAAAGCCTTGAAAACGCAGCCCTTTGGGGAGAAGTCAAAGATCGTCTTAAATCTAGTGCCTTCGGACTATCTGGTGGTCAACAACAGCGCATGTGTATTGCGCGAGCCCTTGCCGTCGAACCCAAGATATTGCTGATGGATGAGCCGACTTCAGCACTTGACCCTAGATCAACTGCCAAGGTCGAAGAACTCATTGACCAACTTAAAGAAAAATACACGATTGTAATCGTCACGCATAATATGCAACAAGCCTCACGTGTATCTGACCTCACTGCCTTTTTCTATGAAGGCGTCGTCGTTGAAATGACTAAAACAGAACAATTGTTTACCAAACCTAAAGAGCAAAAAACAGAAGATTACATTACAGGGAGATTCGGATGAGTATTCATTTTGAAAGAGAAATTCAAAAATTAAATACCGAGATTTTAAACCTTGGTGAAATAGTTAAAAGAAGTGTTCATGACGCACTAGAGGCCGTAACTGAAGGCGATAACAGCAAATGCCAACAAGTTATTGAAGGTGACTTATTAGTCAATAAACTAGAAATTGAAGTCGAAGAAGAGTGTTTGAAAATCCTAGCCCTCCATCAACCAGTAGCCGGTGCACTGCGCTATGTCGTGGCTTGTTTAAAAATCAATAACGATCTTGAACGCATTGGAGACTTAGCCGTCAATATAGCTCAACAAACGCAAACTCTCACTGATGATTACAAATTGGTAATTGATTTTTCTGAAATGGCCAAGATCACTGAAGAGATGTTGATCCTTAGTCTTGATGCGCTGATTCATGAGAAGCTCGATAATGTGTCAAAAGTCGTTTATTTGGAAGACAAGCTCAATCAATTGCATATTGATAACTATGGGGTTATAGCAAAAATTGGTGAAGAGAAACCTAAGCGTATCAAGTACCTCATGCGCCACATGGCTATATCTAGATATTTAGAGCGTATCGGAGACCATTGCACAAATATTGCAGAAGATGTTGAATACATGATCAATGGTAAAATAATGAGACACCTGCACTAATGTTTCAAATGAGATTCAAACTTGATTCAAACCAAGCACTAATAAAATACTAACACTTAAAAGCTTTATTTGAATCAACATGAAAACAACACTTTTTACCCCATCCACCAGAGGAAAAAAATGAAATTTAAAACAATACTACTTGGACTTTCACTTGGTCTTGCACTCACAGTTATCGGCTGTGGCGAAGATAAAACTTCAAATGAAAAAACAGCTGCACCGGCCGCTGCACAAATAGAAATTCTAGGTGCAGGAGCAACTTTCCCTTATCCTTTATACTCTGAAATGTTCACTGCATATGTAAAAGAAACAGGGGTGAAAGTCAATTATCAAGCCATTGGTTCAGGTGGTGGTCAGCGTCAAATCAAAAACAAAACAGTTGATTTTGGTGGCTCTGACGCATTTGTCTCTGACAAGAAACTAGCTAAATTCGAAGCTCCTCTTGTACACATTCCAATGGCACTTGGCGCCGTTTCAATCACATATAACATCGACGGCTCACCTCAGTTGAAATTAAGCCCCGCTCTTATAAAAGATATTTTCCTAGGTAACATCAAAAAATGGAATCATGAGCGCATTGTTAAAAACAACCCCGGTGTTTCACTTCCAGATCAACAAATCACAGTTGTTCGTCGATCAGATGGCTCGGGTACTACCGCAATTTTCACGGATTATTTAGCGAAAGTTTCTCCTGAATGGGCTAAGAAAGTCGGCAAAGGCAAATCAGTTAAATGGCCGGTAGGTCTTGGTGCTAAAGGTAATGATGGCGTGACTAACGTTGTGAAAAAAACAACGGGTGCTATTGCTTATGTTGAACTTGCCTATGCAATCAAAAACAACCTACCCGTAGCTGCTGTTAAAAACGTTGCTGGAAATTTTGTTAAACCAGATATCCAAGGTACAAGCCTAGCTGGCGAAGGTGAAATCCCCGCTGACACTCGTGTGTCACTGACAAATACAGCCGCTGAATTTGGATATCCAATTGCAGGATTCACATGGATCCTGCTTTACCAAGAACAAAAATATTCAAAGCGCACCAAAGAACAATCAAAAGCTCTGATTGAACTTATTTGGTGGATGTCTCATGCAGGTCAAAAATATGCTGAACCTCTGCACTACGCTCCAATCCCCGCTAAAGCCAAACTAGCAGGTGAAGCAATTCTAAAATCCATCACTTTTGGTGGGCAACCACTAATGAGTAAATAATGGATACAAAGAGATTTCCCATTGATTTCTTTAGCCTCGGCCTGCGCATGCTGGCCGGGCTTCTTATCATGCTAGTGGTTGCATTTTTCATCACTTTAGTAAACGGTTCAAGTGAAGCTTTTTCAGAATTTGGTGCCAGATTTATATGGGCTAATGACTGGAATCCCAACTATGATGACGTGGGTGGAACTCTTGGTTCTTTACCATTTATAGTAGGAACTCTCTTAACTTCATTTTTAGCACTCCTGATAAGTATTCCCTTCTCTCTTTCTATTGCCATCTTACTAGGTGAGTATTTTAAAAAGGGTGCTATTTCTTCTTTTATCACATCACTCATTGAATTACTTGCAGGTATCCCTTCAGTTATCTATGGCTTTTGGGCTCTTTTTTACCTTGTACCCAAGATGCAGGAATTCAAAGTTTCTATGGGGATGAATAATAACGGCTTTGGTGTGATGACGTCTGCAATTGTTCTTTCAATTATGATAATTCCATTTTCCGCCTCTATGACACGTGAGATTATGGGAATGGTCCCTCAAGGACTAAAGGAATCAGCTTATGCTCTTGGTACCACCCGTTTTGAGGTCATTAAAGACATTATTTTCCCTTATTGTAAGTCAGGAATTTTCGCAGGATTTATGCTCTCACTCGGCCGTGCACTTGGTGAAACTATGGCCGTGACAATGGTGATTGGCAATAATAATGAAACCCCTGGAAGCATCTTTGCCTTAGGTAATACAATGGCATCACTCTTAGCAAACGAATTTGCTGAAGCAAGCGATGACGTCTATATTTCAGCACTCATTTTCATTGGACTTATTTTATTTGTGATCACAACCATTATTAATCTTTTGGGTAAATTGACTATCACTAGCTTATCGAGGAATGGATAATGAATACTACCACAGTCGATGACTCTATATCAAAAAAAATACATACCAAACAATCAGTCCAAACAATTTGGCGCCAAAGAAAGAACTTTATTTTTAAAGTTGCCGTCATAGCCCTTTGCTTTTTGGCAATGCTTCCATTGTTTTTCATTTTTGCTTTTATTTTTAAGCAGGGAATCTCTAGTATATCTTGGGATTTTATATCCACTCCTGCTGTCAGTGATACTGGGGTCAAGGGTGGTATTTTTAACGCCATTGTAGGCACCATAACAATTGTGGGTATTGCCACATTCATTGCTGTCCCCTTTGGAGTCCTTATTGGTGTCTTTTTATCAGAATATAAAACTTCACGCATGGCCAAATTGACAGGGCTTTGTGTCGAAATTTTACACTCGATACCTTCCATTGTCGTAGGAATAGCATGTTGGGCCTGGATTGTTAAGACTTCTGGCCAATTTTCAGCACTGTCAGGTGGTATAGCTTTGGCTATAATGATGCTACCTGTACTCATTCGCTCGACAGAAGAAACGCTTAAGTTACTCCCTACTAGTTTGAAAGAAGGCTCTTTAGCGCTTGGTGCACCTTATTGGAAAACGATTATACTGGTGATATTACCGGCTGGCATGTCAGGTATTGTCAACGGCATTCTACTCTCTGTGGCTAGAGTCACAGGTGAAACAGCACCACTCCTATTTACTGCACTCGGATCTAGATTCACCAATTATAATATTTTCAAGGAAATGGAAGCTCTTCCATTAATGATCTATAATTATGCAAGAGACCCAGATGAATTGGTACAATCTCAAGCCTGGGGTGCAGCTTTTGTTCTTTTGGTGATGATTTTGGCTATGAATCTATTCTCAAAGTTCCTAGCTAGAAAGTGGAAATGGCAAGGATAAATTTGTATCTTTGAGCTCCGACGAAGGTGAGTTCATGAAAAGATTACGATTTACTAAAAACCCTATTAAATGGGTTTGTAAAGAAATTATAATGCCACTAGCAATGGCAATATTGGTTATCCAATTTGTTATTCAGGCATTTAAGATTCCTTCTCAATCAATGGAAGACAGCCTACTTGTAGGTGACTTTTTATTGGGACTTAAATTTGTCTATGGAAGCCCACTTCCTTTTTCAGATAATCGCACACCGAGTATGATAGAACCAGACACTGGAAACATCATTATTTTCCGTTACCCTGGCGAGCCTCAGTACCCTGACTATGACAATGATAGATACTCACATCTTGCCAATTTACTCATTTTAGGCAATTACTATTGGGACCACCAACCCAAAGGAGACCAACCGTCTCTGATTTCATACTTCCAGGGACCTAAGGATTTTATTAAAAGGGTCGTTGCCAAAAGCGGCCAAACTATAGAAGTTCGCGATAAAAAGTTTTTTATTGATGGCAAACAAACCCCTATTCCTGGTTATGGCAAAATTTTAGATCCAGTGGCGAGGCTTTTTCGAGATAACTTCGGACCGGTAACACTTCCAAAGCCAGGACAAACTATCCAGTTTGACACACTCAGTCTTGCAGAGCTTCACAGGGTGCGATCACTTATCGTTCAAGAAAATCCATCATCTATAGTTAACCTAGACCTCAACCTTTATGTAGATGGCATTCTCAACAATGAATACCAATGGTCTCCCATCAATGGTTCGCCTTTTTATGCTCCAGGATCTGCTGAGGCGATGAATATTGCACTCACCAAGGATATCTATTCAGCTGATCAGACTAAGACCTTAGCGCGTTCAGATTTTTCCAAAGATCCCATCAGTTTCCAACGAGAATTTAAGGAACCCTTGCTGACAGGGTTTTTACCTGATCAACAAATAATGAATCAACCGGCTTCTATGGGTATGAGGTCTGTTGCTTATTACTATTACTTCACAAGTTGGGTCGAGGGCCTGGATTACAATTTACAGACTTATAAAAGTATGAGAAAAAGAGAACTTGCTAGCTTAACTCAAGTCTCAACTGTAGTTACAGGTTTAACTTCGGTTCATGATTCTATTTCAAATAAAAACATTTCATCAATATCTGATTCATCATCAACTACTTCAGTAGCTTCTGTGAAACCAACCAAGATTGGGCAAATCCCTGATTTCGAAGTTAGGTCAAAACTCACAATTGATGGTCAAGAAATCAAAGGTTATACCATTGAACAAGATGTCTATTTCATGGCTGGTGATAATCGTGATAATTCTTCAGACTCACGCTTTTGGGGTTACTTAAGTCGCAACAATGTCAAAGCCAAGGCATTCATCATTTATATGTCTATTGATAATGAAAATAATATTTCACTATTCAATCCTTTTAGCTGGTTAAGCCTACCACTCAAAATTCGTTGGACTAGAATTGGCAAATTGATTCACGGAGTTTAATATAAATGGCAAGATGGACTCAAGTATATTCGGTTTTCGCAATGACAAGTTTTGTTATTGCATTTGTCATTTCTTGTGCTCATGTCGAAGGTCCTAGCGGAGGTCCACCAGACAAATCAGCACCTCGGGTAGCTGGGATTTATCCTGCTCAAAATCAAATTAAAGTGGATCAAGACTTTAAAGCTGTGATTCAGTTCAATGAATGGATTAATGATCGCGTTAATTTCAAACACGCTCATATTTCTCCTCCACTTGAAACACCTCTCAAGCTTGATGCTCACGGTGACAAACTGACGATCACAAGCAGAGATACTCTAGCCCCCAACACGACCTACACAATTAGCCTAAGTACTTCTATTGAAGATCTACGCGGCAACAATATGACCAAACCCTTTTCACTTACATTTAGTACAGGCGAAATTCTCGACAGCCTCAAACTTCAAGGCTTTGTCCAAAACGCATTTTCTACTGCAAAAATTTCAGCAAACACCATAGTAGCACTTTATCCTCTAGGTGAAATAAGACGAAAAACACCACACCTACAATATTTAAATACAGAAGCTGAAAAGAATCCAACCGATTCTAACATTCAACTTTCAGAAAAGGCTATTGACCTTGAGCCACATCTCATCCTTGAGCCTCCGATGTATAAAACTGGCGTAGACACTCAAGGTTATTTTGAGTTCCAAGGGCTACCACAAATGAAATTTAGAGTGATGGCTTTCCAAGATAGAAACGGCAACTCCAAACCAGAGCTCAGTGAAGAAAATGTTGCACTCTTATCTTATGATGTTTCACTCAACAACAAACAACAACCCTTAAACCTTAGTCTTACGCCAATGGACACTGTAGGCTTGAGTCAAATTAGTGTTGTTTCATACAGAGATGAACAGCTCTACATTAAATTTAATCGCTCACCCAAATGGCCAGAGGCTAGTGATACATCTAAGTATGTCATTTACAATATGGATTCTACTTGGTCTACTCATCCGAGTAAAGTTTTTGCTTTACCTCAATCACCCGGGTTAATCTTAAAAACAAACGGCCTCAAAAAAGATTCTACCTACACGATCTATTTTCCTACACTTAAAGACACCCTGGGTCGGCTTGTCGATTCTATTGAAGCCAAACAATCTTTTATATGGAATCTAGACACCACACATGCTCAAATGATTTATAGTGAGCCTCGCAACAAGTCTGCAGGTATTCAACCCGCTCAAAATGTACATCTTTATTTTGACAGACTCACATCAGGCTCTGATTGGCAAGATCAGCTTATGCTTACAATTAATGGAGATACTACAGAATTTTCTCTAAAAGATTCTCTGGCTAATTCAATTGTTTTAAAACCAGCAATCAAGCCAGGTTCAGGCGCTCAAGTTAAAATATTCAAACTCATTAGCGACACCATTTTTCAAAGAAAAAACACAGATCTCACTCAAGACCTTAGTCTCGATAGCATCAAAAAAACCAAGACCAATCTGTCCATAAACTCAGTCACTTCAAATGACGGGACCCTAGATGATAGCCCCAATCGGCTCGACACAAATATTATAGTCAATTCCAAATTACTCGTCAGCTACACAACATGGGACCCTTTAAAAATCACCCAGCTCCAAGGCACTATTCCTCAATGTAGTCACACTACAGAGCTTCGATTATTTAACAACTACTCAGAATACTTCACTACATGTGATGATCAAAATCAATTTATTTTCAAGTCAATTGAAGTCTCCAAATATTTCCTTGAAGGCTATCATGATTTAGATTCTAATAATATTAGAAACCCAGGACGAGTACATCCATTCCTAGCACCTGAACCCTACTTTAAATTTGCCGATACCTTGATGCTACAAAGAGATAGCCTCAACATACTTGACTCGCTTCTTAAGAAAGAAACGCCATGAATTCAGTTAAAAACTTTATAGCCATTGATCTTGAAACGACTGGATTAGATTACACTAGTGATGTCATCATTGAAGTCGCACTCGCAAAATTTGAAAATGGCCAGGTCACTGACAGTTTATCCGTTTTGGTTCAACCAGCTGTAGAACTAAGAGATTTCATTTTAAAGCTCACTGGCCTCAATCGTGAAGAACTATCTCAAGCAGAAGTATTTTCGTTCTATGCTCGTAAAATTGTCGAATTCATTGGTGATTCACCTCTGATTGCTCATAACGCACAATTTGATCTACACTTTTTAAATAAAGAACTACAGGCTGCCGGAGAGGCCAAACTAAATCAAGACGTTTATGATAGTTTGCTTTGCTCACGAATTGCTTGGCCTCACAGCCCAAATCACAAATTAGTCACATTGGTTGATTTTTTAGAACTTAATCAGACTAGCGCACACCGAGCACTGCCAGATGCCATCCATGCCGGTGAAGTCTTTCTTCGCGCTCAAGAAACTTTTGAAAATTTCCAACCTGAAGTTGTTTCAGCGATGTCAGCAATATCTGAAGGTACTAGTCTAGAAAAAATATTTAATGAAACTAGCGCTAAAGAGAGAATTGACTTTAAGCCATTTACACACAAAGAAAATAAAAGCTCACAGCCATCTGAACTAAGCTCCAACAAAGTTCCATCTAAAGAAATAAGTCTAGAAGATTTTTTTGGTACTGAAGAAACTCCAGGAATTCTGTCTCAAGATTTGTCTAATTTCAAGTTTCGTAAAGAACAACTTTTTTATGCAAAGAATATTTTAAAAGCCCTGAAAAATAACCAATTCCTTTGTATAGAAGCAGAGACTGGAATTGGAAAAACACTCGGATATTTAGGTGCACTAGCTATCTGGTCACAGACAAGCAGTGAACGTGTTGTATTATCTCTCGGTACAAGACAACAGCAAAACCAAATCATCCAAAAGACTTTACCTATCATTGAAAAGCACTTTAATCTAAAAACGAGTGTACTTAAAGGTCGTGACAACTATCTCTGTTTGAGAAAATACGCCTTTTATCTCAATCATCGAGTAGACACTTTATCTATAACTGATCGTGAACATTTCCTCACTCTCATCCCTTGGGTCGCAAAAACGACTACGGGTGACATCAGTGAAAACAGTGGTTTCAATCCACTACGTAATCGCATCCTTTGGTCCAAATTAAAAGGTGATGGCCGTTCATGCCAAGGCCCCGAATGTGAAGTTGACCACGAGTGCTATAGCTTCCAAAGCCGCCGTGTAGCGAACCAATCCCAGTTGATAATTGTTAATCACGCGCTCTTTTTTAAAGATCTCGAACTTGACTTTTCATTACTTCCCTCATGGGATAGAATTATTTTTGATGAAGCGCATCAGCTTATTAAACAAGGACCTCACCATCTAGGTTCGAATTTGATGTTCTACTCTTTACGCAATCAATTTCAACTTATTCACAATCCCTACTCTGAGAAGACTGGGCTTTTACACTCTCTGATGAAAGAAGCTGAACTTCTCCCGCAAGAAGCCGAAATCTGCACGACTATTCTAGAGCAAATGCAAAATTTAGAACGTAAGTTTCACAAGTTCCTGATGAAACTCGGAAAACAAATTACTAAGACGAAGCCGAGAAGTGATCGCTTTGCCTTTAGCGAACCTCTTGCGAGCACCTTTAGCCTCACTCCAGATGCTGTTTACACTGCACTCGAAGAGCTCATTGAAAGCTCAGATCAATTATCCAAATACTTAAGTCAAGATAATCATCAAGCAATTGAATACGCTCAGGGCTTACATAGCTTCAGGCTAGCACTAGAAGACTTTCAATCTCAGCTAAGACATCTCGTTTCTGGAGAAGAAGCCAACACGGTGTATTGGATTCAAGACTGGCATAATCCACACAAAATTCAAATCCATAGCGCTCCTGGACAACTTGATAAAGATCTCGGGGCCAAGTTATTCCCTTGGCTTCGCACTGGTATCTTCACCAGCGCAACCTTGACTCCTAATGGCAACTTTGACTTTTTCAAAAACCAAATCGGCTTACAAAGTACACCAAGGACTCAAGAGTATTCAATCAAATCGCATTTTAAGCAAGATCAAATTACTGTCAAGCTAATGAAAGGGATGCACAAAGGCGGATCCAAAGAGCACAGTCAAGATGTAGTTGATTGGATGGCATCTTACATTAAAGAAAACCATGAATCAACTCTCATTCTTTATACTAGTGTCGCTCAACTTTTACAACATCAGAAAGTTTTAAGCTCCCAAATAGAAAACAAACTTTTACTTGCTCAACATCTTGATGGTGGAATAGACAACTTACTTGGAATGTTCAAAAAACAACCTGGATCAATTTTAATGGGAAATCAAGTTTTTTGGGAAGGGCTTGACTGTCCTGGAAAAGAACTAGAAACAATCATTATCCCTAAACTCCCATTTCCAAATCCATTTGAGCCTCGAATTGCTTGGATGTCAAAGCAAATTGAAGAAAATGGAGGTAATCCATTTCAAGAACTTCACATCCCATTAGCTCTTTTAGAGCTTAAACAAGGTATGGGTCGTCTCATTAGAAGTGAAGATGATTTAGGAACAATTATTATCCTTGACAATAGAGTTGTGAATTCACCTTATGGTCGTCAATTTCAAAACCTTTGGAAATCAAATCATGAAATTTTAGAGTTTAATTCACAAAATTAGCATGATAAGATTGCTGCTTATGAGTAATTAATCGTATTTTTGAGAGCTGTGTCATTTGGATCTCACTTGAATCTTTTACAAGCGTTAACATTGAAAGTCGAAATAAAGAAAATGGAATCACTTCTAACAACTATAAAAGCAAAGAGCCTTCGTGTGACGACCTTGTCACCTTCAATGTCGCTGATTCTGTTAACTCTATTGTCTATAGTAGTCTTGACTGGGTGTTATTCATTTTCTCAAACCAGCCTTCCTCGTCACATTCAATCAATCACGATCTATCCCGCTGCTAATAAAACCTATCAAGCCTTGATGGGCGATCGCTTGACTCAAGGCATTCAAGAGCTTTTTCTTAAAGAGTCACCCAATTTAAGACAAATCAATTCAGGTGCACATGCTGAGTTTTATAGCACACTTGTCTCATACACAAATGCCCCTATGAATTTTAACTCAAGTGGGCAGGTCAATCTTTATCAAGTCAGACTCAAAGTTGATGTCAGGTTTGTCGATCAAGTCAAAGCCTACGATATCTATGAAAAAAAGGGACTTACAAGTGTGGGTGTCTATGATGTTTCAAAAGGTGAATCAGAAGAATTACACGGGCAAAAACGTGCCCTTGACGAATTACAATCACTTATAATTTCGAACGCACTATCAGGATGGTAAAATGAAATTCACAAAAATGCAAGGATGTGGTAACGACTACGTCTACATTAACTGTTTCGAAGAAAATGTCTCCAATGCCAAAGCACTTGCTATTCAAGTTTCTCATCGCAGATTTGGCGTAGGGTCAGATGGACTCATTTTAATAAAACCCACAGATCAAGCCGATGCCGAAATGGAAATGTACAACTCCGATGGATCAATGTCAGAGATGTGTGGAAATGGTCTACGTTGTGTTGCCAAATTTGTCTATGATCACGGTATAGTCGCCAAAAAAGAAATGAACCTGCTCACAGGTGATGGTATTAAAGGCGTGATTGTCCACCCCAAAAAACAAGACATTACCAAAGCTGACGCCCTCACAATTGACATGGGTCTTCCCAAATTAGAAGGTTCTTCAATCCCATCGACTTTTATTGGTGATAAAATTGTTGAACAAGAAATTAGCGCTGGTGGAAAAAAATTTAAAGCTACACTCATTAATATGGGCAACCCTCACTGCGTCATCTTTGTTGACAATGCTGCTGAATTTCCAGTAGAGGAGTATGGCCCTATCTTAGAGAACCACGAAGCATTCCCAGCTCGAATCAATATTGAATTTGTCGAAGTTGTTTCGCCAAATGAAGTTATCCAAAGAACTTGGGAACGTGGATCGGGCGAAACATGGGCATGTGGCACAGGAGCAAGCGCTGTCAGTGTTGCAGGAGTATTGACTGGTCGTACTCAAAGTGATGTGCTGATTCACCTTACCGGTGGTGATTTACAGCTTCAATATACAGAAGGTGGACCTGTCATTATGACTGGGCCTGCAGTCGAAGTATTTACCGGGCAAGTTAATTAAATCGTTCTTACATACTGTCAGATATCGTTTCACATCTGGCACCTAGATTTTTAAGTTCGTATGATATTTTCATACGAACTTTTTAATTAAGCTTCACTACAAAAGCAGAAATGCCACTATCTCTTAGGTCAGCAGCTCGATCTTCGGCTTTTTGTTTATCAGTGTAGTGTCCGGCTTGTAGTTTATAAAATGGTGGGTCAAACTTTAGATAAAGTGACAAACCATAGGCTTCAGTCAGTTGATATTTACGAGCCTGAGCTGCGTCAAAATTTCCGATGGTAGCAAATTGAAGAGTATAACGCTCAGTTGAAGCTTTATCTGTTGATTGAGAGTTATTCAAAGCACGAGCGTGTGCTGCCTCTTTATTGGCCTTAGAAAAATTCTCAATATAAAATTCTTTATTTTCTAATTGCTGATCTATTGGTGTTTCTTTACCAAATCCTAGTCCTCGCGAGTAATCTTTGACTTTTTCATAATTCCCACTTAACCCATCGGTAGTCACCCCATCGGCAGTCATCCCATCGGCAGTCGTCCCATCGGAAGTCATCTTGGCAACTTCTCCATGGGGTAATTCTAAGGTATGTAGTTCCTTAAAAGTCAAATCATCATTACTATTGGATGAATTTGAAACACTTATCACCTCAGGCGATAATCTAGAACAACCCATTAAACTCAATGAGCTTGCCAAAAACAAAATAAACAGTATACCCAACAGATGCCTCACATTTTCTAAAAGAATATAAATTTAACTTATGGAAGTCAACTCAGCAAAAAAGCCTATAAAATTTCACAATCCACCTAAGAAAGGTGAAGTAGTCCCCACTATCTTCGGTCCTGTTCTTCGTGGAGTTTTTTATTTGGTTCTTTTAGGCGGCGTCACTTATATTGCCAAATTTTCAGCCCCAGAACCACATATCGTCCGTACCCACTCTTTAGTATCCTGGACATTCCCCACAGCGCATGGCCATTCTCTCCTTTTTGTAAGCCCTGATGATAATAATGACTCCAACTTCACACGTACTGGCCACCGTATTTGGATAGACCCGCCCATTAAACCCAGTCAAATCCTCGCAAATTCAGCTCGCTTTGCAGGGCCGAAGATGACGGTCTTTGCGCGCACCATTAAAGAATCTACAGTTGAGGAACTCATATTGAGCATAGATTCTGGTGGCAGCATTCAAATCTGGTTAGAAGAACCTCAAAAAGAGATTGATCAATATCAAGGAATTTGGCAAGGGCGTGAAGTTCAAGTATTTAAACTCTCACACTCAAAGCCAGTTCTTTTTCTCAGCCTCAGTGAAACCGAAAGACTAGAAGTTCATTATACTTCTGTCGGGAGGACAATATTTTTGAACTCGCAAGGATACCACATTATACATCATTTTGGGCAACAGGCTCCAACTCTTAACCCAGAACAAGGAGTGTCTCTACTCTATTGGATTGGAGCTCAAAATGATGCTCTTGTTGAGCAGTGGAACACCATGAACCCTCATATCACCTCAGTGTTAGGGCTTCAGAAAAAGCCAAGTTTTGAATGGAATCAAAATAAAATTCCATTATTTGAACCCGATCATGCAGCACTTTTCTATCAAGAAATTGACAAAATAAAAATTAAAAAAATTAAACTACAATTATGGGATCGTACCAAGCAGTAACTCAACTATTACAAATAATCAAAAGAGAGTAGTCCACGACAGAGTATTCATAAGATATTTACTATAAAAATCACTCGCTTTATAGACTTCAATTAGAAAACATTCTGTAATAACTACATTTGCAACATGATGAAGAAAGACCCACAAATCGAAGCTGATATTTGCAAAATTTACGACCTTCTTGCAGAAGATCAAGACGCAAAAGCACAAAAAGCAATTTATCTAATTATTGAGGAGCTTAAGGCTCGAACTCAAGTGGAATTTACAGACAATCTTTTCCCGGAGCAATCTGCTTATTTCTTACAATGGGGCCGGTGTCTTGAATTATTAGATGAACCCGAACAGGCATTACTCAAATGGGAAAAAAGCCTTAATTTTGAACCTCAGTCTATAGAAACGCTATGGGCCATGGCTTCTTGTTTAATCTATACTATGAACAAACCAGAGATTGCCATTCCACTTCTAAAAGATCGACTTATTCCACTTGATGAGCATAATGAACAGTTTATTGATGCTCTAAAAGCTTCAGAACTCGGAGCTATGGCATCAGAAGATTTTCCTGACTTCTTAATTCCACCCGCTAATATTGGTGAAGGCGACAAGTTTGATGGTACTATCAATAGTGAGAATACAAACTCAGAGCAGTAACATTCACTGTATTTAATCCAATTTAATCAAATTATTTACAAGGGATATCGAAAACGGTATCCTTTTTCGTTTTATAAGCGTCTGAATAAATAGTATCATAATTTAAATATGTGACAATGAGTGTCATACATTACTACCTACTTTTGTATTAAAGGAATTTAGACATGAAAACATTTACAACATACAATAGATGCAACGAAGCGATGATGACCCTAAATGCTTTTAATTTAGATGAAGCATCACTTCGTCTGACTAGGATTTATGGTATTACAGCCATAAGGAATCGTATTAATCTTATCACGGAGAAACTTTCATGAAACATCTGTTTAAAAAGGCAAAAAGGGAAGTTCGTAATATTTGGAGAAAAATGAATCACTCACCTTTATCACAGACTACTCATATGGGGCCGTTTTAGTCTGAATCTTCAATATCATCAAGGTCATCAAAACCACCAAAGGAGTCGTCTTCAATGTCACCGAAACGGTCCATAAAGTCATCATTTTCATCCAAAACTTGATCAAGTAAGTACTCGACTGCTTGACCTAAATAGTTAGGAATTTCACTACTTCGCATAGAAATTTCAGATAAATCGTCTTTGGCCAAATCAGCAGCCATCCCATGAAGCCAAACCCCTAAAGCTAAGCTGGGAAATGCAAATTCAGGGGCCAACCAACGAGTTGAAAGTGCCAATAAAATTCCTGTCAGAATTTCGCCTGTGCCTGCACGAGCCAAAGCGCTACTTGCTTGTTTATACAATACAACCTCACCACGAGAAGAAGCCAAAATTGAAACAGGACCTTTGAGTAAAATTTCAATGCCATAATCTTGAGCTATTGAAGAAACTCTTTTAACAATAGATTCAAGTGGTTCATCCAGGGGGCCAAATAACCGTTCAAATTCACCACGGTGTGGTGTTAAAATTCTAGCACCTTTGCGAGTGTTGCTTCCAAGCTTTAAAAGTTCACTACGCCCCTTAAAGGCATTTAACCCGTCTGCATCTAAAACCATTGTTCCTGGAAAATTTTGATACCAATGAATGACTTTTTCTTGGACATTGGTATCCAAGCCAAGACCCGGCCCCATAGCAATAGCATCGACTTCCGTCCATATTTTTTGAGTACCACCATAATCGAGGGCTAACCAATCAATATAAGGTGCTTCAATTAATTGGCTCTGCACTAAAAGTCTTTCAGTTGAAGCACAGCCTATTTTCAAATAACCAATTCCAAGACGCAAAGCACCAAAACCCGCAAGTACTGCCGCTCCACCCATATTTTCTCCACCAGCGATCAGAAGCCCAGTACCATGAGAACGTTTGTCCCCTAGGGCATCACGACTCGGGATAAATGGTAAGTACCATTGGCTATCTAGCAAGTGCGGGGTTTCATTCACCCCCAGAAAACCACGTAATATGGCTTCAGGATACTCCAAATTTACAAGGCCTAATTCACCAAAATATTGTGAACTTAAAGGGTCAATAGCGCTCCACCTTGTAAAGCCAAACAAAACAGTTAGATCTGCATTCAAATTACCCGTAGGTGCGTCAAGAGCAACAAGATAAATTCCATTATCAGAAGCTTCATGAATTGAGTTTAGCAAAGGCTTGATATCTTCTTGAGGCTCACCAACAGAGCCCAAACCCAAAATAGCATCCACAATTATATCTGATTCTTCCCACTCCAAACTTTCACCATTCCATGATTTCCATGGAATTTGACTTTCTAGAAATTCAAGCCAAGCCAGTTGGGCTTCATTTTTAAAATTTTCAGGATGGGAAACCAAAAGAACTTCTGGATTTGCACCTAATTCTTTTAATGCCTGAGCCATCACTAAGCCATCACCTCCATTATTGCCTTTACCGCAAATGACAATGACTTCATCTTCATCAAAGGCGCCCCATTTATACTGTAAAACACCGGCAGCTCCAGCACCTGCTTTTTGCATATAAGCAAAGCCTAAATCATTATTTCCAGAACGAGCTAATTTATCTATAGACCTCATTTGGCTATCAGAAATAATCATAGATTTATACATGATTCAGATCTCCACCACAGTATTTACAAAATTTAGCATTGACATCATGTCCTTCAAGAGAGCATACAGAACAAGCCTGTGTTGATATTTGAGAGTTCTGTAACGCCATAACCTGCCCATGACGGATCATTTCATGAGTAACTACACCAGTAGGCACCGCCAAAATCGCATAGCCCATCACCATTAAAAATGAGCTCAAAAATTGACCTAATGGTGTGGATGGAGCAATGTCTCCGTAACCTACAGTAGTCATTGTCACAATCGCCCAATACATACCACGAGGGATAGATGTGTATCCATTATCTGCTCCCTCCACCAAATACATAGCAGAGCCAGCAATTAACACGATAATCAAGACGGTCATTAAAAAGACGATAATTTTACGTCTAGAATTCCTAAGAGCGGCTAATAGGTGTTCTGATTCTTGCACATAACGCCCTAGCTTGAGAACACGATAAATTCGTAGTAATCGAATACCACGAATTACCATTAAAAACTCTACACCTTCGAGGAAGAGACCTAAGTATGCTGGTAATATTGTGAGTAAGTCAATTACACCATAAAAGGAAAAAATATAGGAACGACTGCGCTCTACACATAAAATCCTGAGGATATATTCAATACTAAATAGAACTGTAAACACCCACTCAAGGATATTGAAAATGTAACCAAATTCTAGTTTGATGGAATTGACAGATTCTAGCACCACCGCCAAAACGGATATAACAATCGCCACCAACAAAACGACATCAAACAACTTACCAGCTGGTGTATCAGCTTCGTAGATAATTTCGTGTAAATTCATTCGCCATTGAGTCATGTTTTACCTGATAAAAAAGTTTAAGGAGCCCTGATGACTTCCACCATAAAGAGAAGTGTGGCGCCCGCTGGAATTGAACCAGCGCCTTTGTTTCCATAGCCTAAATGTGCCGGAATCTTAAGTAAGCGTTTTGAGCCTATAGGCATCTTCTTTATGGCTAGGTCCCAGCCACGAATGACTTGATTTCCACCAAGAGCAAACTCAAATGGTGCTCCACGTCGACGACTTGAATCAAACATTGTTCCATCTTCAAGCCAACCAGTGTAATGGACCGCAACTTTATTACCTGCAGTTGGAAGTGGGCTGCCTTTTGGGGCCTTCACCATTTCAAAATACTGCAGGTCACCTGATGGCCCCTCCCATTTGATACTTCCCAAATCCGGGAATACATCTTGAGAAGACTCTTGCTCAATTTGGTTGATTTCCAAAACTCTGATTTTATAAATCAGACGTGAGTTCGGTGGAATTCTTGATTGCGGATTTGAAGCAAATGCCATCATTGGTGATAAATTCAAATATCTAACTTCACCAACTTTGGTACCAATCAATCCCTGTTCCCAACCGCGAATCACTTCACCAGCCCCGATAGTAAATGCTCCTTTTTCGCCTGATCTAACTGAAGAATGAACTTCTGTGCCCCCCATTAACCAGCCTGTATAATGTACCACAATCTGATCTCCTGATTTAGCATCAGCACCCTCACCAGTCACTTCAATATGTGCCTCAATTCCAGGCCGCAGAGTTTGCCAAGGAAATAATTGATGTTTTGGAAATATATCTGGTTTCAAACCTTTAGTTTTACTCAACAATTCAACTTCAAATTCAAGGCTTGAATTTGGAGGAATAACCCCGAGATTCCTTGACCCATAAGCTAATTCTGCAGGGACAAATAACTTGCGTTTCTCCCCCACTAACATACCCACTAAACCAAGGTCCCATCCCTTTATCACTTTGCCGCTGCCCAAAACAAATGAGAACGATTGAGAGCGAGTATACGAATTGTCAAATTCGGTACCCACACCAAAGAGTTTACCCACATAATGAAGTTCAAGCTTATCACCCACTTCACTGGCATCTCCCTGACCGAGTTCCAATATTTCAATTTTCAGACCATTTTTTAAAATCATAATCGCTGGGAGCTTACCCAAAGGCATGATTGAATCAGCCTTTACGACTGAAGCTATAACTTTGGAAGACTTTGAAAGTTTAGGCGCCTTAGCCTTTTTCTCTGCTGCAAAACTCATTGCAAGAGAAGTATATAGGCCCAAAATAAGTAGAATATTCATTGATTTCATGAGGAGTATACCAGTTCCATATATTATATGCGAGTTAAAGCCAAATTGGCCAAAAAAATGTTAGATTTTAAAGTTAGTTTATTTGTTGACATTAGCTTGGAGCTTTTCAATTGGATATTTTGATTGTGGTTCTCATTTCACTTTCCTCTCTTTTGCTATTTGGCGTAGGAGTTCACATAGTATTACAAAAAAACCAGGCTGAAAACAGGGCCAAGGCGGTAATAAAAGATTCGGGTAAATATTCCCTAATTAGAGAATCCCCTATTGAGGAAATCTATCAAGTCAAACCTAACATTGACGAAGTACGCAGTCATTTGGAGTCTCATACCGAACTCAATGATTCCCAGATTCAAGTCATAACCGATCAATGGACCCAAAGTATTCAATCCTCTATAGCTATGGTTGAAGCCGGTGACGCTAAAGGCTACAACACTTATAGCTTTGATTTTCAGGACAAAGACTTGAAGGTTTGTACTTTCTTGGATAAAGATTCGTATATTACCCGTGAACAAATTTATCACCACCCGGAACTATTGCCTCCATTTTTCATCGGCTGTACTACTAAACTCACCAGTCGAGAAGCCTGGGATAATCAGAACAAATCTGCTTGGGTTCCTGTACTTCCTCTAGATGGCCAATTTCAGGTGCCCGATTGGAGAAGTTTTGAGAAATAAATACTCACGACCATCAGTAATCATACTATTTATCCTTGCGATATTTTATTCTGATCTTTTTGCTGGTAAAAACTCCGCAATTATTACTCTGGGCATGCCTGCTGGTGCTAGACAACTAGGCATGGGTGAGACGGGTGTTGCACTTTCTGAAGACCCTTTTGCTACTTATTGGAATCCAGCTGCACTTGCCTTTTCTCCACTTGCAGATGAGTGGCGTCTTTCTCACGAGCTCCCCAAAGACCACATTGTCAGGTCTATTACTTCACGAGGTCGCAGAGGATTTTTGTCTCAATCAGAAGTTTGGGCGGGAACCAACAAAGGCCTTATACATTTCCACAATGGTACTTGGAAAAACTACCATACGGTCACTATTGAAGGTGATGTCAAAATACATGGGCTCGTTCGTACCTTTCTTGGTTCAGACCAAGGACTTGACTCCATCGTTGCAACAATCAAAAAGTTTAACCAAATTAACACCCCCGAGGATGAAAAATTCCTTGTTGAGCTCCGCCTCCCCTGGGCTTCTGTAATAAAACACCCGATAACATCATCGTTTTACGAAGCCAAGACTGATAAGCTTTGGATTGGCACCACACAGGGGCTTTATCGTTTTGATGGTAAAAGATGGAAGTTTTTTAACCAAGAATTCACCAACCCTTGGATTACCCAGATTGAAGCTCAAGGTGCGACAATCTGGATTGGTACTCAAGACGGATTGTATAGAAGTCGCCAAGGCCGAATTAAACGCCGTGGTAAAGTACTTCCATTTCAACATGTCACCTCACTTAACTGGAATCAAAAAAACAAAGAACTTTATGTCGGCCTGAAAGAAGGTGGAGTCGCTCGCCTAATCCCTAAAGTAAAAAAGGGGGAAAAAGACAAGTGGAGCTTGTACAACTCAAAAGTCGATGGACTTGTTGATCAAACTCCTCTTGAAATCACATCCGACCCCGAAGGTCACATCTGGGTTGCACATGCCACAGGCCTTTCCCACTTTACTCGTAAAAAGTGGGAACAAGTTCTTTTTGACAATAATGAAATCACCTCAGTTTCATCCGACTCCAAAGGCGGTATTTGGATAGGTACTTATAAAGGCATTTGGCATCACCAGCCGAAACACCTTAATCAAAAAGTAACCATTGACACTCAAGAAAAAAGAAATCAGGCCGGCAATACAGAGTCTGCAGCTCAAGGCAGTTGGTATCACTACCACACCGGTCATGGGCTTCTGGGCTCTAAAATTCTTGAAGTAGAGCCACAAGGCTCTGATATTTGGCTTGCAACCTCAAAAGGTATCGAACAGTTTTCAAAAGCCAAAACTCAAGTCTCCGTCTTTGGTGAGAGTCTACTTCCTAAATTAAATTTGCCCGATTTATTTCACGTGATGTCTGCATTTACCTTCCCTGCTGAAGATTGGGGTACCATTGGTGGCAACATTAATTTTGTTTCCTTTGGTGAAACAACTCTAGGTGTTGACTCCGATGCCACTTTTAATTCAACTGAACTTGTGGCTACTGCGTCTTATGGTACACGCCTCTTAACTAACACCGCTCTTGGACTTAACTTCAAATTCATCTACTCTGACTTGGTTTCAGGTGTAGCAGGGCAAGAAGATGCTACCACAGCTTCATATGCGGTTGATGTTGGTGTCATTCAACGCGATGTATTTATCAAAGGCTTGAACCTTGGAACTGTCATCGCCAACATGGGCCCCAATGTCTTTTATGTGGATAAAAGTCAAAATGACCCTATTCCATTAACTTGGAAATTTGGTGTAGCTTATGAAGTACTCAATACGCCGGATTATAGAATCCTGGCTATGGCCGATTACAATAAAACACTCATATTTGAAAATGACGACGGCTCAACAGCAGCGTTCTATGAAGCACTATATTTAGGTTGGACCCAGCCTGGTGGTGCAGGATCAGAAAAAAATTCTGATGGCTTAAAAAACTTTGGTCAAGCACAATTCAATATTGGTGGAGAATTCACCTACGCCAATACACTTGCTCTTCGCACAGGTTACTTATTTGACAGACCAGGTACTCGAGAAGAATTAGATATAGGGGTCGGAGTGTTAGTCTCAGATATTCTGACTCTAGATTTTGCGATGGTTTCCTCCCTGGGCGCTAACAAAGTCCGCGACAGCCAAACAAGGTTTTCATTATTGTTTAAATTCTAGGCACAGTTTTTCAAACAAACTATTCATTTTAAACGACCTATTCAGGCTCTCAAATTTTTGAGAGCCTTTTTTTTTGAATCACACAGTTCATCTTGATTCTCACTTCGCCACTTTAATTTTAATTGTCACTAAGTGAAAACCCTCCAGTTACAAAAAAGCCTTCCATACTTATGGAAGGCTTTCATTTTAATCAGAACGACAAAGTCAAAACATAAAAAACTCAACTAAACGTTAATTTCACCCTCTTGAACATTTTTCCAATCATCAAACTGAGCAAGCATCGGCATCACTTCAAGATCAACAAACTCATCTACCTGCTCTGGAGCACGCCCAACAAATTTACGTGTATCAAGGATAACATCAAGATCAGCTTGAACCAAATTGAACTTATCAGAATTTAAAATGCGCTCAAGAAGGTCATTATCACCACCCTCAACTTTTACATTGTTTGCCGCTTCCATAGAAAGAACACGAATGTCTTCATGCAGCTCTTGACGGTCTCCGCCTTTTTTAACTGCTGCCATAATAATATTTTCTGTTGCCATGAAAGGGAGTTCAGCCATGATACGTTTATTCAATATTTTAGGATAAACAACAATACCGTTAGTCACATTCTCAGCAATAATCAACATCGCATCAATAGCAAGGAAAGCTTCGGGGATTGCAAGACGTTTATTGGCTGAATCATCTAACGTCCTCTCAAACCACTGTGTCGCTTGAGTGAAAGCAGTTGAGTTCACCTGGGCCATCACAAAGCGTGCAAGTGAACCAATACGCTCAGAACGCATAGGATTGCGTTTATAAGCCATGGCACTCGAACCGATTTGGTCTTTTTCAAATGGTTCTTCAAGTTCTTTTAGCCCTGCCATCAAACGCATATCAGTCGAAAACTTAGAAAGTGACTGAGCCACAGAAGAAAGTGTCGCATTGACACGCGCATCCCATTTACGAGTATAAGTTTGACCAGTAATTGTCAGGCGCTTAGAAAACCCTGCTTTAGCCGTTACCTTTTCATCCAAAGAAACCACTTTGTCATGGTCACCATTGAAAAGTTCTAAGAAAGAGGCTTGAGTACCAGTTGTTCCTTTGACACCACGAAATGGTAGGACTTCAATCAGGTGATTTACTTCTTCAAGGTCAATCAACAAATCTTGAATCCAAAGACAAGTACGTTTTCCCACAGTGGTGAGTTGAGCCGCCTGAAAGTGAGTTGCACCTAATTGAGGCATCCCTTTATATTCTTTGGCAAATGACGAAAGTGAATCAATCACCTTACATAAGCGCTGACGCACAAAGACAAGTGCTTCTTTCATTTGCATCAAATCAGTGTTATCACCCACGTATGCAGATGTTGCACCTAAATGTATAATTGGTTTAGCGGCAGGACACTGCACACCGAAAGCGTGTACGTGAGCCATCACATCGTGACGACGGCGTTTTTCTTCATCACGAGCGACATCAAAATTAATATCTTTCTCAAACTTTTTCATCTCAGTGATTTGCTCATCTTTGATGTCTAAACCAAGCTCTTGTTCTGATTCAGCCAGTGCGACCCAAAGTTTGCGCCAAGTTTGAAACTTGTTTTGAGGTGAAAAGATAAAGCTCATTTCTTTAGAACTATAACGGGAATTTAATGGACTTTCAAATTGTGTACTCATATTATCTCCAAATGTTTCGCCAAAAATAGGAAATTGTTACCTTTGTACCACCTCTGATTTTAGGCTAAGTCAAAATGATTTCAAAACAGCTCAACCAAACCCTCAGAAAATTCCGTCTTGTTCAAAGCCAAGGGCCCGTTTTGGTGCTCTCAGCTGTTGTTGGACTCATCGGAGGGTCAGGCGCCGTAGGCTTTCACTACCTTTTGCACTTCTTTCAAGAATATATTTTGGGTACTTTGGTCGGTTTTGAGTTATTTGGGGGTCAAAGTGAGCTCGCTATCATTCCTCGTTGGCTATTCTTTCTCGTACCGGCTATCGGCGGACTTCTTTCGGGCTTTTTAGTGTTTATGTTAGCCCCAGAGACTCAAGGGCATGGCACCGACGCCATGATTAACACATTCCATAACAACTCAGGCAGAGTCCGCAAACGCGTCCCATTTGTCAAAGCGATTACCTCTATACTCACTATCTCAACCGGCGGCTCAGCTGGATACGAAGGACCTGTAGCTCAAATCGGGTCAGGACTTGGTGCAACCCTCTCTCGAGGCTTCAAAATATCCGCCAAATTTCGCCGCAATCTGACACTTGCAGGTACTGCAGCCGGCCTGGGTGCAATTTTTAAAGCCCCACTTGGTGGTGCGCTCACTTCAGTTGAAGTGCTTTATAAAGAAGACTTTGAATCAGATGCTTTTTTGTCTTCCATTATCGCCTCAGTTGTAGCATATGCGACTTATTGTAGCTTTATGGGTTACGCACCATTTTTTGAACAGTTTGGGAGTATGCCCTCTTTCATTTCCGAGAATCCCACGGAGCTCGTGTTCTATAGTCTTTTTGGGATAATGATGGCCCCTCTTAGTCTCCTTTATGTTAAAACCTTCTATGTGATACGTGATGGGTTTAGAAACATCAAAGCTCCTATTTGGATTAAACCAGGCATAGGCGGCCTTGGTGTGGGTATCTTGTTCTACATACAACCGAACATCATTGCTGGTGGCTGGCAGTTTCTAGTTGAGTGCATAAGAAGTCCAGAGCCTAGTTATAGCTTCGCAATCTTATTATTAAGTATCGCTTTTCTCAAAATCATCGCAACTTCATTAACAGTAGGGTCTGGCGGGTCTGGTGGTGTTTTTGGTCCATCTCTTTTCATCGGCGGAATGTTTGGTGGCGCCTTTGGTGTGACACTTGATATGCTGTTCCCAAGCCTCATTAGCCACCCAGGCGCATTTATGATTGTAGGGATGGGTGCTTTCTTCAGTGGTGCGGCCAATGCACCTATTGCCTCTGTTGTTATGGTATGTGAACTGACAGGTAACTATAATTTACTTGCTCCTCTTATGTTAGCTTCAGTCATACATGTATTCTTAGCCCACAAATGGTCCATATACGAAAATCAAGTGCTAAATAAGTTTCACTCCAAGGCTCACAAATCAGAAATCAATATCGATATATTAAGAGGCGCTCTCGTAAAGGATGTCATCGATAGAACTGCTGAAATCGTCAGAGTTCATCCTGAAGATACTCTCAAGCAGCTAGAGCATTTCATGAGTCAAACTGATGAAGATTTATTTATAGTGGATAATGACGAGGGTAAAATGGTAGGCATACTTGATGTACACGCCATTCGTAAATCAATCTTTGATCAGAGTGTTTCAAGCCTGGTAATTGTAGAAGACATGATGTTCCCACCTAAATATTTAGGACAAACCATGGACCTTCACGCTGCTTCCCAATATTTCCTAAAAACAGGCATTTCTCAACTCCCTGTGATCAATCACCAAAAAGAAGTTATCGCAACACTACGACATGCAGATGTTATTAAAAGTTATGATTCGCTTGTTCGAAAGGGATCTCTCCCAACTAAAAAGCTATGACTTCACGATAAGCTCTAAGCACCTTAGTTAATTGCCAAATAACAAGTTTGAAGTACTATTGAGGAATTGAAACTCCAGCTTAGTTTTAAACCCATCCTTAAATCCAATCAAGGTTTATACAAAAAAAGACCTCATCTAAATTAAGATGAAGCCTTAAGTTTTATTCTCAATGATTTAATTATTTACCCTTAGATTCTTTTAATGAAACAACTTGATTAAATACAGGAGTCCCTTTTGCATGATCTTTATTGTCAGCAACAAAATACCCTACACGTTGAAATTGGAAGTGCGTACCTTGAGAACACTCAGCAAGTGCAGGCTCCGCAAATCCTTTCACAATCGTCTCAGATGCAGGATTAATGCAATCCATGAAATCTTTATCACCCGACTCATCTTCAATCAATATGTCATTGTAGTTACGGACTTCAACTTCCACCCCATGAGATTCTGAAACCCAATGTAAGGTTCCTTTGACTTTGCGCTCAGGAGTCCAACCACCCTTAGTTGCTGGATCATAAGTACAATGAAGTTCAAGAACATTCCCACTCTCATCCAAGTCAGCTTGAACACATTTTACATAAAATGCATTTAAGAAACGAACTTCACGGCCTTCAGTCAAACGGAAAAACTTCTTAGGAGCGTCCATCATAAAGTCTTCACGCTCAATCCATATGTTACGTGTAAATGGAACTTTTCTTGTCCCCATCTCTTCAACATTTGGATGAAGTGGAGCGTCAAGCCAGATAACTTCACCTTCTGGTAAATTATCAATTGTCACCTTAATAGGATCCTGAACAACCATCGCACGTGCCGCATCATTATTTAATTCATCACGAATAAAGTGTTGTAATAATTGAATGTCCACTGTTGAATTAACTTTAGCCACACCAATACGATCAGCAAAATTACGGATACTTGAAGGCGTATAACCACGACGACGAAGCCCCGCAAGTGTAGGCATTCTTGGGTCATCCCAACTTCTCACCATTTCATCTTCCACAAGCCGAAGTAGTTTACGCTTAGACATAATTGTATTGGTTAAGTTCAAACGCGCAAACTCAATTTGTTGCGGACGATGCTCAACATCAAATCCACATTTTTCAAGAATCCAATCATACAAAGGACGATGATCTTCAAACTCAAGAGTGCAAATCGAATGCGAAATTCCTTCAATCGCATCACTCAACCCATGTGCAAAATCATAATTGGGATAAATAGGCCAAGTATCGCCAGTATTATGATGAGTCACCTTGCGAATTCTATACAAAATAGGATCTCGCATATTCATATTACCTGAGGCCATATCAATGCGAGCACGCAGAGTATAGCTGCCTTCTTCAAAATCACCGGCTCTCATTTTATTAAAAAGATCGAGATTGTCTGCTGTAGAACGAGAACGGCCAGGTGCATCTTGACCAGGAGTATTCCAATCACCACGGAGCTCACGCATCGCATCTATATCAAGATCACACACATATGCATCACCTTGCTCAATCATTTGAATAGCAAATTGAAATAACTTTTCAAAGTAATTTGAAGTAAAAAATACCCGCTCAGCCCAATCAAAACCAAGCCACTTAATATCTTCTTGGATGGAACGGACATATTCTAAAGACTCTTTTTCTGGATTGGTATCATCAAACCGGAGATTAGTCAAACCCCCATTTTTGGTAGCGATACCAAAGTTCAAACAGATTGATTTTGCATGGCCAATATGTAAATAACCGTTGGGCTCTGGAGGGAAGCGAGTAAGGATTTTTCCATTACATTTTCCGCGTTCTAAATCAGCAACAATAATCTCTTGGATAAAATTGGAATCTAAACTTTCAGCAACTTTTTCTTCAACTTGGGACATAACATCCTCCTATAACCACAAATTAGCTTTTTTACAGCGCCTTAATAGAGAGAAGATAATTACAACTAGAGAATAAAAATTATATTTATTAGATTCGAAGGAACTACTATGAAAAAAAATATCTTACAAAAACTAGCCATTCAGGGGCTTCTTACCGGGGCTTTAGCTTTAGGTGCTTGTGGAGAAGAGTCTCCGCAAAGAAAACACGTATCTGCAAGTGCCATTAAAGCTGCTCAAGACAAAACAGCCCAATACAAATCAGATTGTGAAGCTGAAGGCAAGATAGCTCAAATAGCGCCTAGTTGCCATGGTAACAACGCTTGTGCAGGACTTAACCCTGATGGCTCTGAGCATAGCTGTCAAGGCCAAAACACTTGTGGTGGTGCTGTATCATGTGTTAACCAAGATGGTATTGACAAACACAAGGCTTCTAAAGAGAAAAAATAAATCTATACTCCCGGAGTCTCGATGTATTTTAAAAACTCAACTCAAATAAGGAAATTATTATTTGATTTTTTAATATCCACTTCTTATTCAAAAACTATGGCTATTCTGAGTTGAGTTTTTTGAATAATTTCAGAATCACAAAAAAAACCACTCGTTTGAGTGGTTTTTTAAAGTGCCAGGTGATTAATTGACTTTTACAGTCTCAACCCTAGAATCCACCAAACATTCCTGAATTAGCAATTGAAAGTTTGATACCGACAGTTGACGGGTATGAACCACGAAGTAACCACTGCATATTAGGCTCAATTATAAGATGTGTAGTAGATGTTCTAAATAGAACAAGTCCACCACTAATCCCCATTGTAAATCCGAAGAAATATTCATCATGTTCAGCAATTGGATCTTTATGCTTCGCGCCGCCAAAACCAAGCCCCATGTCAGCACCTAGAAATGGCGAAAAATTGGAAGCATTAAGGTAATAATTCGCGCCAAGTCCCGTAGTAAATAGAAATGCGTCGAGACCTAAATCAGTTATAGCATTCATTCCGAACTTAACTGCGGCATTGGGAGTGACCTCCCAAAGGCGACCTCCACCAATATTAAACGCTGGATCATTTGGAGCATAATCCGGTGATATAAACCAAGCAGGCCCAATAGAGACAAAATCAAAATCTTTAGATTCAATACGATTTTGCATAATATCTTGATCTCTTTTTTTAATTGCGCCAACTTCACGAGCCTCTTTATCTTTCGCTCTCTGCCTTTGAGCTTCTTTTTTAGCTTCATTTTTCTTTTTAGCGGCCCGCCTCTTTTCCCAAGGCTTCATTTCCTCAGCATAAACAGTTCCACCCATTAGACACATTACAAGTAATACACTCATTAAATATTTCATTTTTGATTCCTTTTTGAATTGTAAATCGTTAACCTAGGTCAACTTTATTGAATTTAAAATTTACTGCTTTTCTGATTCTCGGAGTATTAGCTTCAAAGATAACCCCCTTCACCAAAAATTACTTGACCCTTTTGTTGGTTTACGACCCTCGTACTAAGCCCATCTGTGCGGTCAATTCTTTAATTATACTACAAATTAACTTCATGATTAGACTTCACAAGCTGAAGTCTAACCTTACTTACAACACTATAGCCATTTCAGCTACTTTGAATGTCAACAAGGAACTTCTCTTCACATCGCACTTGCTTACTATTAATATCCCAAAATATCACAATAAAAGAAGCTCATTAAACAACACTAAGTGCTCTCTATCCGGGAGCATACATTAATCTTCTCCCATAATAAATATAAAAACACTCTTTTCATTTTATCATCATTAACGCCGGTACAAGCTTGAAATCCAAGGAATTGCCATAGGAAAGGAGCTTAGTATCAGAAAAGCTTTCTCATCACCAATACAAGCAAGAGTATATGCCCTCACTTTAGTTTGAATGTGAATGACTTCATGGTGATTACAATTTTTTATAGTCGGGGCAGGTATGGGTTGAGATTTTTGATACCCTTGACTTTCAAGTGAAACACCCTGTAAATATTCTAGAGTAAGTATAGCCGCTGACTCACTTTTAAAGACTTTTTTAGGAAAGGAAGTTATTGCAAAAAATTCAGGAAGTTCCATTGAGAAATTCTTAGCTGGCCAAAAATAATCATATTGTGACCCGTATTCAATTTTCTGAATAAAAAGCGTGTCAGGTGAAATATTCATAGCTAGTGGCTTAAGTTCCAGTAAAGACTTCCTGAAATATTTAACTTCATTAGCAAAAGCAAAACAAAAAGTAACCGACGTAAAGAATGTCATCCAAATAATGGTTTTCATTTTAATGAATCCAAATTATAGAGCTCCCGTTTTTTTACAGGTCGTGGATTTTTCTGTCTAGCCTTAAATAAGTCAATACAAGATGAGACACGAGCCATTTGAGTCCTCAATTCGTTAAGCGAAAGAGGAACAGATAAGCTATCTAACTCCTTTTTCATAATAATCAGCTGTAAAAGAGAGCTATCAGTGATGGAAGCTTGTTTACTTAACTCCTGATTGCAAATTAAGCTTAACTTCGTTCTTACTGATTGATAATTTTTAGATTCTTCTGAGAAGCAAGCGATAAACATGAGAGCCGAAATTATTAATAATATATTTTTCATTCTTAGAAAATAAAAAAAGCTCATCTAAAAAGATGAGCTTTCATACACTTATGTGATCTAATTAGACCAATAAATTATTTTGCAGCAGGTGCAGCAGGTGCAGCAGGTGCAGCAGCTTTTGCTTCTGCAGCAGGAGCTGCTTGAGCTGTATCGCCCATAAGTTTTTTACAAGCACCAATTTCAGCTTTAAGAGCTTTGATTTTTTCTTGTGGAGTTTTTGCAAATTTCTCAGCAAATTTTGCTACGAAAGCGTCAGCTTCAGCTTGTGCTTCTGGAGTTCCTTGGTTTTTAGCTTTTAATTTTAGCTGACAACGCTTGCGAACAGCGTTTTTGATAACTTTATTATTTTCAGCTTTAGCTTCGTCACTTTTAACAGCTGCAGGTGCTGCAGGTGCTTGTGCTGGTTCAGCTGTTTTTTCTTCGCCACAAGCCATAAGAGCTATAGATGCAGTAAGTGCTAATGCAAGTGTAATTTTTTTCATCTGAGTACTTTCCTTTTTCCTTCATTCATGAGGATGGTAATTCTTATTGAACTCCGAAATCTAATAAAATTAAAGCATTTCATGTCTCAAAATTTATCTTTTCTTTGTGTTTTTTCGTTTATTTGCAGCTTTTACTCTATACTCTTCACAAGATTCAATGTTCATCGCCACTCTCCTGAGTACTTGCCTATCCGTATCGGGATACATGAGTTTCATTTTTACAGTAAATTCAGCTAACCTCAATGAATCTTCAACATGGCCATTCTCCAACTCAATTAATTGCAAGTGACAAATTTTAGCAACATTCTTCAGTAAGTTTTTTTGAGCTTCTTCTCGTTTATTGATAGAATTTAGAATGTTTTGAATTGAATCTTGTTTTGAACTCTCTTCCTTTAAAAGAATCTCTATTTCAGTTTCTCCATTATCTTCGCATGCGATAATGAAAATTGCTATGAATATGTATTTGAACATTTATTTACCTCCAAGTACCCATTTAGACGTGTAACTTTAGAAGAATTGTCATCAGAAAATTAATTCGATACACAATTGAATCTATTTCTGTAAATTAGAATAAATTTAATACAAAAAAAGGAGTCTTTTATGAAATGGATACTCATCATTTGTTGCCTTAACTTAGGGTTGTGGGCTCAAGAAATGAATTCAAGCACTACTCGGGCTATTATAGATATCAATGCCACTAAAGACGGAAAGGCACCTCTACCCAAAAGTACGATTGTTTTTAAAACAGTCAAAGGGGATTTGTTTTCAGTTGTGACAAATGACATGGGCCAAGCAAGGTTAAGCCTACCTAAATCCACTGAAATGCTGATATTCGTTAAGTCAATCACTGGCTTGAACGAAGTCGGACAGATTAACATTCCCATCAATGTGAGTGGTGGGAGATGGGATGTTATGTTTAATAACGATGAGATGGAGATTGTAAATGTTTTTTTTGACCCTGGGGAATATGACTTGTTAGAGGGTTCTTTTGATGCTCTGGATGCGATGATTCAAGGAATGCTGGCCAACCCTCAATACAAATTTTTAATCTCTGGCCATACAGATAATGTAGGTTCAAACAAAAGTAATCTGATTCTAAGTGAAAATCGCGCTAAATCAGTAGTCAACTATTTAGTGTCTAAAGGAGTTAGTCCAAGTAGGCTCAAAGCAAAAGGGTATGGCGAATCTCGTCCAAAAGCGTCAAACAAAACACCGAGCGGCAGAGAGCAAAATCGAAGAATTGAAGCGAGCCCTTTTTAATCATCTGGATTGTTTGTGAACTTAAATTGTTTTCTCTTTTTCTAACCATAGAAAGGGAACATCCTCAGGCCAAGGTGGGAGAGGGTGCTCAGCTTGAACAGCAGGAGCCTTTTCTCTTTGCTCTTTAATATGTGCAATCTGTCCCTTTAAGTCAACTAAGCGGTCGCCTTCTAATCGAGGCGTTGCAATCATCTTTTTTCTCGCAGGGTTCATCCATTGTCCGCTGGGTTTCTTAAATCCAAAGTGCAAATGTGGACCTGTCACTCTTCCGGTAGCCCCTACCCGTCCAATCAATTGTCTCGAAATAACATCCTGTCCAATTCGAACTAATCTTTTATTCAAATGCAAATAATAACTCGTACTTTTATCTGCATGCCTAATTGCCACTTTGTTACCTGAATATTGATCATAACTCGAAACTACAACCCTACCTGGAGCAACAGAATATACTCGAGAACCTGTAGGCGCCGCATAATCAACACCCGAATGCATCCTTCTTTTACCTGTTACAGGATGCCTTCTCATTCCATAATTCGAAGAAATATGAAGTCTATCAACGGGATACCTTAAACCCGAAGCAATTAATGCTTCACCTTCTGGTGTATAATGAGCATTAAAAGATGACTTATCATCCTTTGGGTCCTGGTAGCGAAAAGCTTCATGAAAACCCGTTACTCTACCTTCGTAGGAAGTATATAGAACATTACCCCGAACGACTTTTCCGTCAAAATAATCTTCTTCTAATAATGCACTGAACTTGTCCCCAGGCTGGGCCTCTGATCTAAAAGAAATTTTGCAAAGTAAAACGCCATTAATTGTTTGAACTAAATAACTAGGAATATCATTAGCATAAAGTATTTGATCTACTGTAGATCCAGATTTAAGTACTCCATGAACAAACCGATACTTTTTAGTTGTTGGTTTTTCGATTGTCTCAAGCGAATAATTACTTGAATCAGGTTGCCATTTAATATGGTGTGTCGTAATCTGGTTAGGTTCAAACTTTAATTCTTCAACTTTCAATGAATCGTCTCCCCACAAGACTGAAATTGTTTGACCTACCTTTAACGTCGTCATATCAACTTCAAACCGCAGCCGATTGATCAATTCCATGGCTTGTACCTGTTTAACATTAAGTTTTTCTAACACTTGAAATAATCCATCGTTAGGTTCAACTTGAGCGCTTATCCATTTAGAAATCACCTTTACAGGAGCTTTAGTACTTGATTGGACAACAGGGGTATCATGAATGGCTGCTGGTTGAATGTCCTTAGTTTGGCATCCAACAAACAAGCAAATAAGACAAAATTGAAAAGCTAGGCGAATGACATTGTTTATAGAGTGACTCATTTATAACCTTTTGATTGTGTCTAACACATCTTCACAATAATGAAGATCTATTTTCAAATTGGAAATATCATCTGTAGAAACTACACCATTTAGACTGGGAGTACCTAAGGGGTGTAAATGGTTTTTTATTAATCTTGTATTCTTACCAATTAATGGTTTGTTGTGGTGTATCTTTAGAAAACCTTGTATCGCCTTCATTGATTCTTCTTGAAATTTACCCATTTCAACTTCATCTACTTGAGTAGTTTCGCCATGAAAGTACAATATTGGTGTTTTACATTGAAAACAATTTAATAATACCATTTCAGCTTCAGCCTCAATTGATAAATCGGCTTTACTAGAGCATGATGGACAAATAATTATTAATTTTTTCATTAAATATTCCTTAACTATGCTATTGAACTTGGATACTCATCAAAATAATTTAAAGCTTAATTTTAAATTTTAGTCTTCCTCTGGTGCTAAATAGTCTTCTACACTTTCTATAGCATCAAGATGCACACGATAAGACATTAAGGTCTTCTTACCATCCTCGTCTTCTTCTTTTCGGTTAAGATAAGAAGTAAATGTCCAATCTTGCTCACCATCTTCGACGTTTTTTTCAAATACTAAATCATAAGTAAAAACATCAGATAAATCTTTAGCACTATATTTGCGCCTAACTTTGATGGTCTTAAGAATACAAGTCATATCGTTAAGTTCATCAAAATCTAAGTTAAAGCGGTAGTTAGCATCTATGGCGATTGATTTCCATTGAACAGGTTCGTTAAATAAATTTGCAACATTTTCTAACGAACATTTTTTTTGATAAGAATCTAAAAAACTTTGTACATCATGCTTATCAACAAAACGAATAACGAACTCAATAACTACATCATCAATTTCTGGTTTGAATTTTGATCCAATTTTAGTTAATACTGCGTCGAATCCTATTTCTGTACGTACCATAATATTTTCGCTTTCCACTCTTAAAGAGTGCGTAATTTTTGTTATCTACTTTTAGCAGCAAACAGCCCTATAAAAATAATTAATGAACCCAAAAATTCATACAAAGACATTGATTCTTTTAACCAAATAAATGAAAATAATGTGGCCCATACCGGTTCTAATGTAAAAATGAGGCCTGTAATTGTGGCTGACAATTTTGATTGAAGCTTTAATTGTACAATGTACCTAAACGAAGTAGATATAAGAATTAGAAATATCAAAGCAAACCACATATCATTTGGAATTTTCCATGATGGGTTACCTGTAACATTTGCTAGAATAAACATCCCCGAACCAGCACTAAAGATTTGCCAAATCCCCATTGGTAGAGTTCGCACATTAGGCTTTGAATTAAAATGGGAATTTGAAATGGAAAAAAGCGCTACACAGAAGGCTGCAAGGAAAATAAAGCCATCTGCTAGCCTAAACCCGACATCAGGGCGAAAAGTTAATATAACTAAACCAACAAAGCAAATTCCAATCGCAATTTTAAATTTATTTTCAAACTTTTCCTTCCAAATTAATCGACGTAAAATAGGGACCATTACCACTTGAGTTGATAGAATAAAAGCGGCTTGTCCCCCTCCTGTCGTCTGCATCCCATAAACAAGTAGCCCCATTGCCGACCCAAAGAATAATCCAGATACTAAACCGCCTTTAATTTCAAGGTTAGTTGCCGTAAAGAACGACTTCGGAGAAAGTAGTATTAATGCGATTGCCCCCAAGCCTAATCGGTAAGAAAGTAACTCGAATGGTGCTAGTACTGTTAAAAGAAATCTGACAATCGGGAAACTTAATCCACCAATAGGTGTCAGACATACCATTAGCCAATAGTACCCTCGATTTTCATTGAAATTTTCCATCATACAAATCTAACTAAGGTCATTCAGTTTGCTACATTTACATTTGAGAAGGAGCATAAAATGGATAGAAGCCCTGTAAAAAAATTTGGTGATCCGCGCCTTTCTAAACATAGAAAGGCTAATTTTATCAACAGTCTTAGGATGATGATAAATTTAAGTCTAGAGTTAGTTACAAATATCCCTAGACTGATAAAACTTCGCTCCCATTACAAAACTCATATAAAGTCTGACTCACCACGGGTCGTAATCTTTTCTGACAATATCGATGAAATTAATGGAATCGCAATAAACTCCCGTATACTAGTTAATCACCTGAGGTCAGAAGGAAAAACAATCAATCTTATAGGGACAGCTTTTCATGATAAAGATGGTGGTTTTTGGGAGTCAAATGGAACTCTTTTACTCCCGTCAAGGTTTAGTATGGAAATGCCGGGCTATGATGAGAATGAACTAGCCGTACCAAAGATGAAATTACTCTTACGTTATTTCAAAAGGTTCCCTGTTGATATTGTTGAGCTTGAAGTTCCAGGCTTAGGTGGATGGCTTGTGCTCTTAATGTGCAAATTTGTCCGTGTCAAAGTCATATCGCACTACCGGACAGATGTACTTGGCTACACAAAACTTTTGGTAAAAAGTAAGCTTGTTAATTCATGGGTATATTTCTTCACAAAAGCATTCTGTCGTTTAACCACTCCTGTGATAGTGCCTTCCGAAGATTTCAAAACTAAAATGAATATTGAAATGAAACTTCGTAATGATCAAATTGTCCAATTAAGGCGCGGTATTAACCTTTCAGACTTTTCACCGAAGCAACGCCAAAATAATCGCTGGGCTTCTCTAAGTGGCAGCAACTTGACGAAAACGACAAGGTTTCTTTTTGCAGGACGTATATCAAAAGAAAAAGAACTACCATTTTTAGAAGATATTTGGAAGGAAGCTCGCACCACATTAGATAATATTGAGCTTTGCTTCGTTGGGAACGGTCCCTACCTTGCAGAGCTAAAACAAAACTTTGACGGCTGTCCCGAAGTAAGTTTTACGGGTGGATTACACGGTCAGGACCTTAGCACAATGTATGCAGAAGCTGATTTTTTTATTTTCCCCTCGGGTACAGATACATTTGGAAATGTTGTTGTTGAAAGTTTAGCCAGTGGTACACCAGCATTAGTTAGTAATAGTGGAGGTCCAAAAATGATTGTTAAAGATCAATTAACTGGTTGGATTGTTGATTGGAAAAATAAAGAGGAGTGGATAAATGCAATTTCAAAAGCTGAGGGTGCAAAGCGTTGTTCTCCTCGTTTATACGAAGCAATGCGAATCAAATCATTTGACCGTTCAGAAGATTATAGTATAGGAGCCGCTGGAATTGAATGGTGGCAATTTTACCAAGATTTACATACATATCCATTAAAGCGATAAATATTCAAACTTTTCTTCTCTAATTATAAAACACTCGTTCAACTTTTACAATTAGACCCTAATAGGCTTTAAACAATCAAAAATCTATGGGGTGTATCTGCTTAGACAGCTCACCTTTAGCAACCTGATTTTTTTTAAAATCAGAATACTCCATAGTTTTCGAGATCATAAAAATCAAAAGAAAATACAATGATATTGTACTTTCCTATTTAATCCTTATAATAAATTGAATCCACCTTTAAAATGATATTTCAAAATATGAAATAATAACCTCTAATTAAATCAAACTGATTTGAAAACTAATTCAAAGAACACTAAATAACTTGACCCAGTTGATACGGAGTGCTTTTGTTTCAAGTAGTTTTTATTGTGGGTGCTTCCAAAGTAGATTGTAGTAAAAGTAGACGAAATCCAAAATCACAAGAGATACTAGCTTTTAATTAAATGGGTCTGGAGGCGACTCCAATAAACTTCTGATTCCTCCCTTTCCGGTCAGGAAATTTGCCTATCTACTTCAAAGAGTAGTTCGTCATGGAATATTTTGGGTCATAAACG
>CAWVXU010000005.1:0-67621 GCA_963934255.1 uncultured Fibrobacterales bacterium | reverse complement strand
GGCTTCTTCCTCATCCACAATTGAGGAATCAATCTCTGGTTCGGGAAATGGGTTTTCTAAGGTCTCCCAAATTTGTGACCCCGCTGAAGCTATTTCCTCACTATGCAAACATTGGTCAAGTCTTCGGCGAACATCAGCTTCATTAATATTTTGACCAATAAAAACAAGCTCTTGAATTCTATCTCCATATAAAGAATCCCAATCAGGAGACTCATCCGGACGCTCACCATCATATTCATAATCATCAAGGGGATTCCCTGCAAACCACATGCCGGATGCGGCCACATTACTGATGCCACCCACCTGTCCCCATTCGTAGGCAATTTTGTGATTTGCTGCCACCCAGAAGAATCCTTTTGAACGTATAATATGACTCCAGAATTCGTCATCCTCTAAGAGGTCATAAAGTTTAAATGCGTTAAATGGCTTTCTTGTTCTATACACAAAACTGGAAATACCATATTCTTCAGTCTCTGGTGTGTGTTCACCTTGGAGCTCTCGTAACCATCCCGCTGAAAGGGACGCTACATCATAGTCAAACAAACCAGTTCCTAGGACTTTATCAAGATCAATGACGCTTTGCTCAGTTTTAATCACAGTCGCTATTGGATTCAACGCCTTGAGAGTACCTTCAGTTTGTCTTAACTTCTCTGGAGTCAGTAGATCCGTTTTATTTAATAAAATGACATCTGCAAATTCAACTTGTTCTGCAAGGAGATCAGCCAAAGTGCGTTCATCATCTTCGTCTATAGCCTGGTCACGATCTAATAATCGCTCAGCTTCCCTGATTTGATTTAAGAAATGAGCACCATCTACCACCGTTACCATCGTATCAAGTTTAGCTAGTTGACTTAAACTCACCCCCTCTTCGTCCTCAAAGGTAAAAGTTTGAGCCACTGGGATAGGTTCTGAGATACCACTTGATTCAATCACTAGATAATCAAACTTATTCTGTTTAGCTAAGTCAGCTACTACCTCAAGCAGATCTTCTCTCAGAGTACAACAAATGCAACCATTAGACATCTCTACTAGCTTTTCTTCCGTTCTAGAAAGCTCGGAGCTTCCCTTTTTAATCAAGCTCGCATCAATGTTTACTTCGCTCATATCATTGACGATCACTGCCACTTTCAGGCCTTCTCTATTGTTCAGTATATGATTTAATAGCGTGGTCTTGCCAGCTCCTAAAAATCCACTTAAAACTGTGACGGGTAATCTCGTGTCTTGACTCATATTTTTTTGTACCATTCTCATATTTGTTTGTACCATTTTATGACATTGTGAAGGTGATTTGAACCATACAATTCAACGAACTTTTTAGTTTCTCGATTTGTATCATCTGTATATATTTGAAGTCTACTCGCTGCAAAGTCTTTCGTAAGCGATATTTTACAGTTGACTTCTAGACATTTTTTCCAGTTTTCAAAATTTTCAGGGATCATTGGATCAGGGCCTCTCTCTTAGAATCAATCCGTAACAAAAGACGGGTTTCATTTAATTGTTGGATGGGTGGGCTTCTATGCACAACAGGCGGGGTCTTTCCCTGATTGTAATGTGCGCCTTTTAAGATGACAATGGACCCTGTTTTTGCTTGGTGAACTTCATCTTTGTCAATGACAATCTCATCCTGAGTCATGCGATCCTGAAAAGCTGGCCAATTCACATTAGAATTTGACAGCCAAAGTGTACCTTGACCGGCATAGGTGCACAACAAACGCAGCTTATTCATATCATAATGAAACTGAGTACACATGTTATCGTCTATGGTGGTAAGTAGGAAATCATACTCTTTCACATCTGATAATTCGCTGTAAGCGCTCAATAAAACACTGATATCTTCATAAATTCTAGTGAGTTGGTCAGTCATCTTTGTCCATCTTTTTTTATAAATATAAACATTATTCTCCTTAATGCAACTAATTCGCAATAAGGGTTGAAAGTTTTAGCTGAAGGCCTATTTAATTATATTGGAAGCCTGTTCTTTCTTGGAGGTCCCATTTTGTCTATCACTTTCAAATCACTTTTCATTCTACTTTTTTTGATAGCCAACCTCTCAGCCAAGGAACATATTCTTCTTCTAGGGACGAGTCGCTCCATTGAGAGTGGTGTGAACTCTTATGATCTAGAAAGTCTCTCGTCTGAGTTACAAGATCTCATGGATCAGGACTCACGCCCGGTTCAAGTGAGCTTCGAAGATATTTATGCTAGTCAAGATATCACCTTTGGATTAGGAGGAGGAGGGGCTGAATATACTTGGGAATTTAGGCGTCATTCTATTCTTCAGTATTGGACTTGGCCTGATGAACGCGATAAGAGATTAAACTTTCTTCGTGGAATTGAGGAAAAACAATGGGACAAAGTCCTTATTCTAGCTGACCCTTATATCATGACTCAATTCCCTGGCTACTTTGCTCTAGGTCTTCAGCAAATTGCCAAAGAGATCTCTCTGGGAGGCGCAGAGATTTATGTTCTCCAACCTTGGGTAGACACTCATCTTGGTATAGATCAAGCAACTTTTAATCACCATCTCAAAGAAGTTATCAATCATCTAGAAACACCCGTTCACCTCATATTAGGAGCAGTAGCAAGAAATGAACAAGTATCACCTGAGGATATTTTGATTGATCAGTCAAGTGGATCAGAGTTAATAGCGTCCACCTTTTATAATCACATCTATGACAAGCCAAGACCCTTATCAGAACTGGGAGATTTAAGTGTAAAGGAAAGTTTAGGTTCTCCCTTTGATTTCTGCGATCTCAACACTTCTCAATTCACTTACAATCACACGGGTAGCAGCTCTGAAAGAGGGATTTTGCGAGGATTAAATTCTTCTTTCAATCAATCTCATGCCTATTCCCTCTCTCAAGGCACGGATTTAACTCCGTATTCCTTTAATTTTGGCAGAGCCAACACTTATTTTGAAGAGAATAAAAGGTACGAATTAGACTCCAATCAGTTTAGTTATTCCTTTGGCTTTCCTATGCAGGATCATTCTAACAATGGTGACACATCCATGCTCTATGGCCTCGATTGGAGACAGAGCAGTACTGAAAATGGCACAGATTTAGGTGTTGCGCGTAAGATGCTCAGGGACAACGAATTACCCTTAGCCAGAGCTGTACCTATTAGGACTTTATATGCTCTCATCAAAGCGGCTATGCCAGATCAATCAGCATATTCAGATAATTGGCATATGAACAAGGATCTTGATAGAGCTAGTGGTGCCTTTATTTATACTTTGTTAACAGGTGACTTCCCTCAATATGACGAACCTGCTGATTCGAATTCGGCAGAATGGATATCCTGGAAGGCAACCTCTATTGGTCATCAAACTGCCTGGACACTTGCTTCATTTAAATCGGTTCATCCTGATGATTATATAACCTCTAGCCTCTCACAAAGAGCACATCAAGCTCTGTTTCAGTCTGAGCATTTCAATGATCAGCTTATCTTCTCTAGTTCTGAAACCTTAGAGCAAGTAAGTATATTTAATTTAAATGGGTCTCGTGTATTTAGTCAAACCTTAGGGGTTTCCCATGGTATATTAGACCTAAAAAGCCTCCCGCAAGGTGTCTATTGGGTTAAGTTCCAATCTCAACACAACACTCAATGGAGCCATAAAATATCATACAGATAAATTAGGTTATATCTTTGAGAAATTAAAGATTCAGAATTGCCAAGATGAGAACCTAGCTTCATATAAGTATATTTATGTAAGCCAATAAGGGGTAAATGTGAGAGTATTATTACTGGTATTATTGTTAGTTGGAAGTATTCTAGCAGAGTCTTGGATGTGTAAAGCCCGCGAAGCAATAGGGATTGAATCCAATGGAGAACCTGAAAAGTATATTTTAACAGATTTTGTACTGACTGAAACAGATTCAACAATCACAATCAAAAGATTTGGAAAAGACCTCTCGGTATTTTATGAAAATTGCAGAAAAAACGTCCATCATGAGACAAGCGTAAAAACTTGTCAAACCCAAGCAGGTTTTTCATACCAAGGCACATTGTTCTTCAATAAGAAGCTCAAAAGAGTTACAATTTTTCAAAGCGGCTCTTTTGTACACCAAGAAGACAAGGGTGCTCCAGATGCAATCAATCAAGCAACTTGCGTTAAGACTTAGCTTCCCATTAGATAGTTGAATTAAAGGTGCCTTAGTGGTGCCTTTTTTGTTTTGTCCAAGTGTATCTTATTGCCTTTGAAATGGTAACAAGCCTTTTGTGGATTTTAGCACAAGTTCGAGAACTTTAAACTCGTGGCAATACGATAAATTAACCTCATCTAGGGAGTACCATAGATAAATAGTTAGATGCGAGTTAATGTTAACTTTTGTCCAACTTTTAATATCTGAATTACTTACAAATACTAAGATTTCCTATGCTTTTGAATGCTAACAAATATTGAAATTTATTAAAGGTTTTCCTCATATAGCATGCAGAATCCGACACGATAAAAGAGGCGTAGCTTATGTTGTCTTGTTTTAAGTTAGTCAAGAATAAGATATTTACTTGCTAAAAAAGAGGTGTTTTTGTGAGTGTTAGATTTAGAGTTATTTATAAAATCTATTGAAACACTATTGTAAATAGGCTAGTTCAATTCCCGCCATCTCCATTTATTAGAGGTATCAATTTATCTCACAAAGACTGAAGAGCCGTCTTACAGCAGGTCTTTTTTGTTATCCATTGAATTAAGAAGTCTTATTTAATATCACTCACTCTCATGTTGTCCTTCGTCGGGTGCTTTCATAGCGAGTCAGGCGACAAAACACCTCAGGAAAAAGTACCTGATAGAAAGAATAAGATGGCAGGCTGAATAAATTCAATGGCTTTTAAAACAACTGACTGCAAAGCCTTTGTTGGATCATCTTCCAAATTCTCTTATTATACTCTTTGTGGGTGGGGATGTATTCTAAAAATTCTTTTAGAGAGAAGTTACCTACAATGAGGTGTATCATGGCATTTTTAAAAAGGCTGTCTCGGGTTAAATTTTCATAGATGAATTCCTCCTTTTTGTCATTTTTTTTGTCGGCCCAGATGATTTTCTTATCAAGAAGATATTGTTTAAAAAAATTTACTATGACATCATTTTTCATTTTTAAAATTGGCCGCAGAGTCTCATTTTGAAATAACTCCAAGCTTAAGGGTTGTTTTTCCTGAGAGATTGTCTTGATGCTTGGTCGTGTTTCTGGCTCTCGAGTCATATTGGTCTGCCTTATTATGCGTTTATTATTATAATGTCCGATCCCTATCTGTCATTTCGACGGAGATGGGTTACAAAGTACTAAATGAAAAAACACACTTCTACATTTAGCAAAGCGATTTCAAAAGTATCTAGAAGACTTCAATATCGGTTCTTTAATTAGAACTAATTATTATCTCATTTCCCTTAAAAAGGTTTGCCCCCCTTGTTTTTACAAAACCGTTTGATGAGTTTCAACAAATTGCAAGTGATCATAAAATCTTTATAACTTTAAGAGGTGATCATGAATGACAAAGGCCACAAGATGGAAAAGATGAATATCAAGGTAGAGCCTCTATCAGAGAGTGATTATGGTTGGATCGAACAGACCTTGGATAAATATCAAGAAGAAGGTTCCATTCAATCAGCATTTTCCTTAGATGGGTTCCTCTCTGCTATCGTTATATCTCCCCAAGATATCCCTCCGCATATATGGTTACCCTTTATTTTTAATGATCAAAGTGGTGCTAAGTGGGAGAGTGAGGAGGAGGAAGAGCGATTCATTAAGCTAGTGATGAATTGGTTCTACGAGATCTTTGCGGCGAGACAGGGCCAGGATGAATACAATCCTATGTTCACTGAGCACACACACCAGTCTCAGCCTTTCATCTTAGTTGCACCATGGTCCCATGGCTTCCTTCGGGGCTCCTATTTATGGATGGATTTTGATGACATGGAGGCAAAAGCTAAGCTACATTTTCATGAATTGGTCATGCCGGCACTTATTTCTACTCCAGAATCTTATGAGGAGATTTTGGGCGAGTTGACGGATGAACAGAGAAATGATTGGGATAATTTTTACCTTGATCAGATCTCAGATCTTCATCTCATGATGATCAATCATCTCGAGAAACTCTCACAAATATGGCATCCTATTACTCATAAAACTCCAGTTGTTCATGATGCCCCCAAAATCGGTCGTAATGATCCATGCACATGTGGATCTGGCAAGAAATATAAGAAATGCTGTGGTAAGAAATGAACCCATTGGCAGGACAAGGGAAGGGCATTTTAACAGGGGTTTTTGAGAAGGCACTAAAAGATCACAAGACATTGTCAGTTGATGAAAAAGAAATGATTTGCCGCATGGGGGGTGCCTTGGCTCCAGTAGAGGGCATAGACTACCAGATCAACGCAAATGGAGACTTAGTTTTCTCAGCGGTCTATCACTTAAGGCGTGGAAGTTGTTGTGGAAATGACTGCTTAAATTGCCCATATTGAGTAATTGACATGTCAAAGTGGATTGTCATGAGGGCTCTCGGTGTTGTATGCTTATTTGCTTAACACTGAGGACTCAACAAGAGGGTAAATCAGATTTAACCATTCTTTGAACTGGAGTCTGATTCGTTCTCAGTTGTTCCATCATCCGGGGATGCGACTGAATTATCGCAGGCAATTGAAAGAAAAGTGAGAAGGATCTCCAGCTTGTTCATTGGAGGCTGACCCATTCCCTGATCAAGGAATTAGGTTGGATAATTCTTGTTAGATCTCAGATGGGGTTGTGTTGGAGGTATACCTTTTTACTACCTCTCCCTCGGGAAAGACTAAGGATTTTTCAAAGTATTTGGAGAAGCTATAGTCTCTGTGCGAGACAGGTCTTGCTTTTAATTTATTGACCAAGGTCGAGCATAGCTCCAATATCTGCCAGCATGATGTAATAAAAGTATACGAATTTTTCAAAAATCTGAGACCTAAGGTCACTTTAAGAGAGGATTATTTCACTCACTACGCCACCCGATAAGTCTATCGAGGAAGTCACTGTCTCTCAAAACGGATCACATAGATGCGTATAATACGCCTGAGACGATTTATCCGACTAAATAGCGATGTTTTTTAATTTGGGAGTATTTATAAGGAGTTCTTATTGAGAATAAGTCGCAATAAGGTTATATTTCAGGTATAAATGATAAGAAGTCCCAATTTCTGTTCATGAATTATCATAGAACCTCTTAAAATTATCATTTCAACACACCCTTTGCCGGGTCATGATTTAAAAACACCCTCAGGGGTATACTTCGGAGAAAAGAATGAAAAAAATACTATTTCCAATAACTGTGGCTTTGACACTGACTGCGTGTTTTACTGACTCAGAAATTACAAACGATGAAGAACACTATGAAGCCGATGGCCTCCAACTTGTCAATGAAGAAGGTGGAGCGGTAGTAGCAGAAGTTGTGGCTGCGGGCTACACTGCATCTGCAAATGACACCATCCTTCTTGCTAAGGGAGACACAATCAACCTCGAAGCAAAACTGCTTTGTCTCTCTAATGGAGAGCTTAAGCTTTGTAGCGCTGATGATCATGATGATCATGATGATCACGCGAGTCATAATCTTGCAAAGCTTATTGCCGCTGAAGATGACCATGATGACCATGACGATCACGATGACCATGATGCAGATCAGGACGATCATGATGACCATGACGATCACGATGACCATGATGCAGATCAGGACGATCATGATGACCACGGCGGTGAAGCTCTTACTATGAAGATTTCACTTTCAGACTCCACCACTGTAGGAATTACTGAGTCTGACTCTGAGCTCTATCACATTGGACTAGAAGGCCTCAAAGTGGGTAAATCCGTTTTAAGTGTTGAATTCTGGCATGGCTCACACATTGACATAGAAGCTAAAGAGTTTGTCGTCATTGTTGAATAAACTATCCTTTTATACAAACGCTATACTTAAATCCTCGATGCTCTTGTCCTCTTTGGTCTGGGCTGAAGAGGGTGTATCACATTTGAATACGACTAAAGTATCAAGTCATTCACATAAGCTACCGGGTTTGAACGCGAATCAATGGGCTGAAGCCAAGTCAACCGACTTGGCTAAGTCATTGGATGCTGCACCTGGTTTCTCAATTGGAGGAATGGGAGGGGAGACTAACCGTCCCATCTTTCGCGGATTAGATAGAACTCATGTTCAAATTGCTGAAGATGGTAATCTAGCTTTGGATCTGAGCGCGACAAGCCCTGACCATGCGGTTGCAAGCACGGGTGCATTCACCCGGAGTATCAAGATTCATAAAGGTAGTTACTTGCTGCCCTACACCTCGACTCTTCAGGGAGCTAGAATTGATTTGGATAGAGGTTTCTTTTTGTCCGACCCATACCATGATGGCGAGATGCTGTCCACTTACAATACTCTAGGGGGCGCTTTGAGTGTTCCACAAAATGGAATCACCGGAGATATTTCTTCGGAGGTGTCTCTGGGTAAATTCACTCCAAGATTGCAGCTGAGTGGACGCTCTCAAGAGGCACTTTGGATCCCGGATTCATTGGTTCCTAATTCCTCATCTAATCGCAGCCAGATGGGTGCATCGCTTCAATATGATCTTAGGGAGCATCGATTGGGGAGTTCTTATGAAGTTTCATCACGAAATTACTACCTACCAGGTGGGATACATGGTGATGGAGCATTTATTGAATTCAAGAAATATAATACGCAAATGGGTTATGATTGGACTCATCAGAACGTCCACTCTCATCTTACCTTTCTTCAATCGTCCATTTATCAACTAGAAACAGAGACAGGCATCAGCGGAAGCGATGATTTATTCGGAACTGAGTTCGCGAGAAATGTGCTTCATGTTAGGAATCAATGGGAGGTCCACTTTCATCCTTTTGAGATAAACTCTGGTGCGCAATGGGTGAAGGTAGAAAATGATTATGCGGGTGTATCTACCCCCAAGAATGTCCGGAACACTTATGCCTCTTGGTTTCATATTGAATATGAAGCAAATGATTACAAGTTACGATGGGGAGCCCGAGGCGAACGATTTGAAGACGCACTCAGCTTCGAGGGTGGGTCAATCAATTCGAGACCGAAAATCATCGAGCCAGCTCAAGGGCAAATCTGGGCAAGTCGTGTTGAAATCTCGCATTTTGTCTGGAACTACCTACACTACGAGATTGGTGTTCACAAAAGTTCAAGAATACCCTTAGTTGAAGAATACTATTCTGATGGTCCCCATCTTGCAGCAAATTCTTTTGATATAGGCAACGCCGAAATCTCTCCTGAGGAGTCCTATGGCCTGGATTTCAGCCTAGATGGTAGTAATAAGATGTTCGAGTGGAGATTAAAGGGCTATGGCAATTATTATTCAAACTATCTCCAAACTCTGCCCATGGGCATCCAAGACTTCCGAACAGAATTACCCAAGTACGAAGTGACAGGGACCGAGGCTTATTCAGTGGGCTATGAAATTCAGTTTGTTTATCAGATGAGCTCTCAGTGGCGATATAACTTAATTAACGAATACATTTATGGTCAAAACTTAACGGTTAACGCACCCTTGGTGAGGATGCCTCCGCTGACAATTCAACAAGCAATCGAATACAGTTCTGATTTTGGAGATTACTTTCTTAGTTCTCAGTATTATTTTGCACAAGACCGGGTTGCTGAGTTTGAGAGTTCAACTCCAGCTGGTCAGTCAGTGGATATTGGTTGGAGTCAAACTTATGCGGGTACTTTTGGACTAATTAGAGCCAAGCTTGCTTTGAATAATGTGTTTCATGAAAAGGTAAACAGCGCCCTATCGAGGACTAAGTTCATTCTTCCCCAACCCGGCAGACACCTAGAGACTCGAGTTGATTGGTCTTTCTAACTCAGTTACTAGGCCAACTCAAAACTAAAAAGTCTCATCTCACAGTCGGTTTTGATTACTTGAATAAGTGAGTCCATATTTAAGTCTCTCAAGTATGAACTAAAATCCCCTGGATGGGTTTAACACTCAAGAGCAAGCTTAACATTTTGTGACCTATTGGGTGCTTTGGTATAATCAGGTTCATAAGCACCGTAGTATCGCTCTGTTAACACCAGAAACCGTGTTTAAAGGAGAGACTGAAGTAAAAAGCAACATTGAAAATCTTGTCATTTCTCAATGGTAATTGAATAGTGGGCTTGTCTGATAAATCAACCAGGTCTATTATTTGATTTAAGTGAATTCCAGATTGATAATTATCACTATTTTAAAAAAACGGGATCAAATTCATTTAAGGAAAAACAGATTAAACCCAATATGACTGTGCATGAACTGATTATTTTGTAGACATCTAATTTGTCAAAAAAAATGCCTCTTCCCTCATGGTTATTAATAAAAATCTTTATTTACCCTCTACACAGCACTGCTTTTTTTCATCTTGGCATTGGCAAAACTTTAGATTATAAATGTGTATGGCGATAATCAACATGGTCGGTATATAAATAAAATATTCTGGTAGTTCTAACCATGTAAACTTTTCGTTTAAAACACAAAATGCTATTGCTGACCATGTTAACCAAAACATCGGCTTTAATAGAGAGTTAGTAGTGTTTTTTGTGGAATAGAATACTGAAATAAATGAAATTATCAGAATTAATAAATCTAAACCTGACCACCAGTAGGGTATATTTGTATGGCATGGTTCGCTACATGTCCCAAGAACAAACAGAATTGGCGTTGCAACACAATGTAAGATACAAAGTCCTCCAGCTAAGGCCCCGATCTGATCTGAGTATATTTGATTGGTCATTTCGCCCCCTTAATGCAAGTAAGTCGCATCTGCAATTGCAATTTTGTCGAAATTATAGTAAATTTTTATCCATGGCGATAATAAGAAAAACAAAATCTTTAGAAATGGTACTTCGAGTATTTGAGAAGTCCGATCGAGCAATGTCTGCATTAGAGTTGTTTGACTCTCTGAAGTCAGAAATGAATAAATCAACTGTCTATCGATTACTTTATCGATTAGAGAGCGAGGGTGTAGTACACTCTATTCTAGGAAATGATGGACTAAATTGGTACGCAAAGTGTCAGGGTTGTTCTAGTCACAAACATAACGATGTTCATCCACACTTTCAATGCAGGGTATGTAGTCAGGTAGATTGTTTAGACTTCAATATTGCCCTCCCCAAGGTCCCTAAACGCATTATTGAGGGAGCGCACTTTTTGATTTTTGGAATTTGTGAAACTTGTAATATAAAGATTTAGTATGCTCAGCAACTCAGTACCGATATGGGCCCCAATTGTATCAAAGCAATGAGTGGGAGTTGTATTTGTTGTTCCACAATTTTAGAACTGAGAGATTTTGTCAACCGAATTCCGGAGATGAATAAACAACCTTAATTGAAGCAAAATTTATTCTTAATACTTAAGAAGGTATAAAGTTGAACTAGATGCAATTAAAATCCTAAAATTGCTGGCGCATGATCAAGCCGAGATTGACAGGGGTGATGTAGTGCCTATGAGATAAGCGTTTAAAATTATATACCGCCTAGTTACAATTGTTGAAATATACATCAAACCATTTACATATTTCTCCTTACCATTAATCACATTGGCAAATCAGATTATCCATAATATTTCTACTTTACAGGTCTAGTCTCAAATTTTCAGGAAATTACATGACCGATCGGTTTAAGCAAATATCTGAGTGGGTAGCTAAGGCCGCCGACGCATTTATGGCACAAAATTCAGATTCAATACTTATGGGCCTTATTGATAAACAATTAAGAGAGCAAGGTCTTCAAGCGGATGCGATTTCAATAGAGATTGTTAAGCGAAATATCAAAATTTTGATTTTAGTACCTGATGATATAAATCATTCTATTGAAGGATTAGTTGGAAACAAAGAAGGAGATGAATATTCTAGTTTCAAAGAACCCTTTGATGCCTTATCAGAAGAAAGGTTTTTGGATATTTTAAATTTTCAACTCTCCCCTCAAAGAGCCTATTCCAATTGATTTAAAAGAGTCGTAGCAGCAAGTTTACCCAATTCATTCGAAGCTAAAGGGCTAGCTCCTGTAATTAGCCTGCGATCTAAACAAACACTTTTATCTGCCTTAGTGTTCACAACCTGAGCACCTTTATCTACTAAGGTATCACTGAGTTTCCAGGGCATGAGCCCTGGTAGATATCCTATTTTTGGTGTCATTTCATCTACTGAGTCTGGGAATACTGTCATTTTATAACCATGATAAAGAAACTTACCGGTATCTATAGAAGTTGCTAAGAAAGACCCAGGTCCATGACAGAGGCTAATTGTAAACAATTCTTGTTGGTGCGCCCAGTTCAAGATTGTTCCAACATTTTTGTCTTCAGGAATACCTAACATTGATCCATGTCCTCCGGGTACAAAAACAGCAGCATATGAATCAGATTGAGAAAACCTCGTTTGGATAAATTCTTCTAGATTTAGAGGATATTCAAAGCTAGACTTATACTCATTGTAGATGCTTTTCACATGTTCATCTTGGTCAGGGAATGCCCACATTTCAAAGACCACGGGTCTTCCATTAGGTGTTGCAATCTCAAATTCAAAACCTGCATTTTGTAAATGTAACATAGGCAATAACGCCTCTATCGGATGGTTTCCTGTAGAAAACATCTTTGCATTTTTCATTTTCATATTTTTTTGTTCAGTGAATATCACTAAAATTTTTGATCTTTTCCCTTGATACTTAGGGTAAGATATATTCTCATAATCAGATTTTTTAACTGTCCCTAATTTGAGAGCGAGTCTTGACGGACTATAGGACCCATCTTCTTCTAATTTGGGAGTAAGCCCAAGTAGTCTTTTAAACATTTGATTTCCTGTTCATATAAAAACAATCACTCTATACAAGAGTGACTCGTTGGATTTGACGCTGATTCTAATTTATTTTAATGACAATTTTGCCTTTTGCTCTTCCAGAAGCAAGTTTATCAAGGGCCTCTAAACTTTCTATAAAAGGATAAACTGTATCAATAATAGGTTTGATAACATTCTCTTCAATCAAAGTTTTGATGAGTGCCAAGTGACTTCCATTTGGATGCATAAAAACAAATTGATAAGACCCAGAAGTTGCATTTATCTGATGAGTCATTTCTTCTGGCAATTTATAATCAGGCATTCCCAACATGTGCGCTGTCGCTTCATCTAATGGCCCTACAACACTAACGACTTTGCCGCCTTTTTTAATCAGCTTAAAGGCATCAAGCGAATAGTCCTGGCCTAGAGTGTCAAGTACAATGTCAGCGTCCTTCACTATATCTCTATAGTCTTCAATCTTATAATCAATTACTCGATCTGCACCTAGCTCTTTAACCCATTCAACATTAGTTGTACTTGTAGTGGTATAGACATAGGCACCTTTTGACTTGGCATATTGAATCGCAAAGCTTCCCACCCCACCAGAGCCCGCATGGATAAGAACTTTATCATTTGCTTTGAGTCCTGCAGCTTCAAAGGATTGAAATGCAGTCAGTCCAGCAAGAGGGATACTTGCCGCTTCTTCAAATGAAATGTTCTCTGGTTTAATTGCTACAGCGCTGCTTGTAACAGCGACATACTCGGCTATGGTACCCATCTGCTCTTGCGGTACGCGAGAATATACTGAATCTCCTGCCTTAAAATCTTTAACTTCGGATCCAACTTCTACGATGACACCACTCACATCATAGGCAATTGAACTTGGCAGAGCAATAGGAAGTAAGGCTTGCAAGTTACCAAGTACGATACTCTTATCAATCGGATTAATAGCTGCAGCTTTAGTTTGTATAAGTACATCAGTAGATAAAACTATTGGCTTGTTTACTTCATCAAAAGACAAGCTGTCTTTAATAGAGCCATACTGTGTGAGTTGTAATGCTTTCACTTTCTTTTACCCTTCAATTATTTTCTATCACTAATTTAAATTAGAAGACAAAAATTAAAATTGACCTAGGATAAGAAATCGTCTATTTATTTTGTTTTGCTCGAATTCTGCTCAAACTTTCTTGAGTCACCCCTAAATACGATGCGATATGATAATTTGGAGCATGCTGTTCAATTTCCTGATAGTCCTTAATGAATAAATCATATCGTTCAGCTGCAGTGAGTTGTAGTTGATTTAAAATTCTCTTCTGTAGACTCACGGTGTGTCGTTCCAAATTTTTTCTTTGAAACACTTCAAATTCAGGGAAAAGAACTAGTGTTTCATTGAGTTTATTGACGTCAAACTCTATCAGTGTAGCATCAGAAATACTCTCAATAGTTAAGACTGCTACTTGATCAGTATGAATGGCAATGTAATCGCTCATCCACCAATTTTTAATTGCAAATTGTAAAGTGTGATTTTTGGCATTTTTGTCTACACAATAAGATCTCAAACATCCTTCGATGACAAAGTATGTTTTGTTCACAACTTGACCTTCTTTGATCAAGATTGAGTCCTTAGAGATCTTTATAGTTTTGGATATCGACCTTAAATATTTTTCGGCATCAGGGTTTAGAGTAATACTGTTTCGAATTGCTTTAAATAAATTTTCCATATGTCCCAAAAACACCTTCGGAGTTGAGTTCTATTTCAGCTTTGACTCAATATATTTATCTACTGCTTTAATAAATTCTTGACGCAATTCTTGAATATTCAAACCTTCAAAAGTTACCACTTCATTGAGGCTAGACACTTTACCATGAAACATTTTCTCATCTTCATTGAATTCAACAGTACCAACAAAATCTAATGGATTTTGAGCTCCTGGGATCGTTCTGGAATACATTAACTCTTCAATCATCATTTACCTTCTTTCAAGTTGCTTTAATCTTCAACAAATCTAGCTCATAGAAGTTACTATGGCCAATAGATTTTAAAATACATAAATATTAAGTAAGACTCCCTTCAATCGGGATTTAGCCTGTACTCATAAACCTTTAAGCTACCTAAGAATGATTTCTTTCAAAAAATCTACTTCACCGCGAAGCTTCAAGATATAGTTTCCGGTTGACAAATGACTCCTACTAATCTCAACAAGCCCTTGTTTACCACTGATATTTTGAGATAAAAGTTGGTACCCCAAAACTGAATAAAGTTCAACCGAATGAAACTCAGAATTATTTTCAAACTGAATACTGTTGTTTTGTACTATGACATCTAAGCCCTTGAGAGTCTTCTTCGCCTCCGTAATTATGCCGGTAGTTTTATTCACTTGATTATTTAGTGCCGCTAGAAGAGAAAGACTTTCAGTCGTAGGTAGATCACCATCAATATGCCACACCATCACTCCACCATAGGAGTTATCAATCGTCCAGGCAGTCTTACGCGCTATTAGCTCAGGACTATTGAAGAAGAGAGTTCCACTTCCGGTAACTCCTTCGGCACGTTTGAATTGAATACTATCTGTCGCAGGGAAATCAAGCGTATCTTGATCTCGTTTAATATTATAACGATTTGCAAAATATTTGTAATCCCAGGTCAAAACATTCCATCCTGGGTTTTCTCTATACATCCGGTTGTTGGTACGATCCCACCCTCGAGCGTAAAATGGCAATCCTAAACAAATTCTATCTTTACTCAATCCACGGTCAAGATGCCAATACTCAGCCGAACTCGCATGGGCCTCCCAGGTGGAGTGATTTTCTATAGGTGACTCTTCCCAAGAAAGTGCACGGTCATATATCATCACATTTATCCAGTCCATGGCCCCAAGGAACCGATCAGTCCACTGAGCTCCATTTCGTGCAGTCGACCCCACGGCAGCTGTTAAGATCATTGAGTCGGGCATGGCTTCACGGAGTTCCACTGCAAGTGACTCATAAGGTAAAGGGAAAAAGGTTCCCGGACTACCCCAGTTGAACTCTTCGGCAGTCCCTTCAAGATCAAGGTCAATCCCCTTAATTCCATTACTATCACAGAAACTCAGTAAATTAGAAATAAAATTCCGACGTGCTACTGGGTCTTTGGTCATATTCCAACCATCTACAGTGGTTCCAAATGCAATCATTGGAACAGCCCCTTGCAATTTGGCTTGATTGAGGACTGCGACGATATCTTCAGAAGAGGTCCAACTATCAAAGAGAAGGTTGCCTTGTATATCAGAGGTCACAAAGGATCCCACGACATGAGTATACATGGAGTAATTAATGTCTGTTGAATTTGGGAGAGTACTGTAGGAGTATCCGACGACTTTAATGGAAGCCATCGCACTTACTGTCAAAATAAAAAAGTATAAAAATAGATTTTTCATATCATGCCCTTCTCAGACAACCAAAACCATATATAATAAGCATAACAATTTATACCTCAAGTGTTGGTATCAAAACCAATTAATCTTAGTCGTTTATTTATACTTTTTAAAAGATGAATTAAAAAAGTTTCATTCTCACATAAATTGTTTGACTATCTCCTTAAAGGCTACTCAATATGAAATCTAAAAAAATTGGTTTGGGCACAGCAGCGATTGGCCGACCACAATACATTAATGTGAGAAATCAAAAACCTGAAAGTTTTGACCTAGAGAAATTTAGACAAAGCGGTCTTCAGGTTCTAGAATCTGCATACCAACAAGGAGTGCGCTATTTTGATACTGCACCAGGCTACGGCATGGCAGAACAGTTGATTTCGGACTGGCTACAATCAAAAAATGACCCGTCCATAGAAGTCGCTACAAAATGGGGCTATGAATATGTTGCCAATTTTAATCCTGATGCCAAAGTTCATGAAATAAAAGACCATAGCATTGATCAGCTCATCAAACAATGGGAAGTCTCAAAGGAATTACTGCCTTTCTTATCCACTTTACAAATTCATTCAGCCACTTTTGAAACCGGAGTTTTGGATGATGATGAAGTACTAGCCAAGTTGGCTGAATTTAAATCAAATTATGGTATTAATATAGGGTTGTCTACCACTGGTGAGAACCAGGTAGACGTATTAAAAAAAGCCCTTGATATTCAAATTAATGGAAAACAGCTTTTTAATGTCTTTCAAGTCACCTTTAATATATTAGATCAAAGCATACTCGAGGTCTTAGATATACTTAAGCAAGATAATAATCGTATTGTAATTAAAGAAGCTCTTGCCAATGGGCGATTATTTCCACACTATGCTTGTGTTGACTTTTCAGATTTGTATCAATTACTCGAATCGCTTGCTCTAAAATACAACACGGGAATTGATGCCATCGCTTTGCAGTTTTGTCACCAAGCCCTCAAGCCATTTATGGTATTAAGTGGTGCATCCCATACTTCTGATTTAGTTGAAAATTTAAAGACCAACAATTTAAAACTTTCCTCATATGAGATTGAATCCTTAAAAAGCCACGCCATTCCAACAAACCATTATTGGAATCAAAGAAAACAAATGAATTGGAATTAGTCTTTTCAATTATTTATTGATGGTTAAAAAGCATTGAATAAGCACTTTTTTCATGTAACTAAAATATAACAAACTTTATTTCGCTTATCTTTTTCATTTTCCTAAATATTGGCAAATATTGGTTCATCTTGTTAGTTTATACTTAAGGTTTATTTCAATAAGAGTTAATGGCTTTTACAAATATTCCCCTCAATATTAATTCTGCAACAGGATATGTAATATAATGACTAAAATTAATATAATGACTAAAATAGAACACATTGAAAGTGAACTCTCTAGTCTGAGAAAACAACTACAATCCCATGAGCTTTACAATAGCTTGACTGATATTAACGACGTTAAAAAATTTATGGAAAACCATGTGTTTGCTGTGTGGGATTTCATGTCACTTCTTAAGTCACTTCAAAGAATCCTGACCACTGTCGAGGTTCCTTGGACACCTCCCAAAAACCCTAAACTTTCAAGATTTATCAATGAAATTGTACAAGCTGAAGAGAGTGATATCGACGAAAGTGGTCAACCTACAAGTCACTTTGAGATGTATTTAGATGCAATGTCTGAGACAAATGCCAGTACAGTCAATATTAAAAAATTTGTGAAGCTTATTGAATCAGGTAATTCAGTTGACTATTCCTTAAATGAAATTAATCTTGACAAACGCATAGCTGACTTTGTCAAATTTTCCTTTTCAGTCATTGAAACAAATAAACCACATCTCATTGCATCTGCCTTTACCTTTGGTCGAGAAGATGTTATACCAGATATGTTTATTGAGATAGTTAAAAACTTTGACAGTGAAAAAGAGTCTACTAAAAAACTATCCTACTATCTCAATCGTCACATTGAATTAGATGGCGATGAACACGGCCCGCTTTCACTTGAAATGATTGCTGAGTTGTGTAAAGATGATGAATTGAAATGGGCAGAAACACTGATTGTTGCCAAAGAATCATTAGAAAAAAGAATCCAGCTATGGGATGCAATTAGGGACATCATTTTTGATGAAATCTCTCAGGAAATGGCAGCTTATAATTAGAAGGTTTTAAGTGATGTCACCCCCAATAGCATCACTATTATTATCTTTAAGTATAATTCAAGCAAGGGGATTCAATGAGTGACAAAGTCAGAGAAGGTGAGACCGACTTAAATTGGACCCTACTCTTTATTTGTTGGTTGACTGCAAGTGTTTCTGTAGCTGGTTCTCTGTTCTTTAGTGAAATTCTTGAATTTCCGCCTTGTATTTTATGCTGGTATCAAAGGATGTGTCTATTTCCATTAGCTGTTATACTCCTAGGTGGTCTCTTTCCGTTCAATAGATCTGTCATCAGGTTTTCTCTGCCTCTAACCATTATAGGTTGGCTCATTTCTATTTACCACAACCTACTTTATACTGGTATTATTCCTGAATCGATTCAGCCTTGTGACAAAGCCTTATCCTGTACTGATGTTCATTTAGGATTATTTGGTTTTATCACCATACCTCTCTTGTCTTTTTTATCATTCTCCATAATCGCAACAATTTTAATTGTATTACATAGGAAAACTCAATGAAACAAAAACTAATCATATTCATTTCTCTACTTGTTTTGATTGCTGGATTTGTCATCGGGAGCTTTTTTGTCAAACAAAATAAAGAGACTAAAACCCTCACAAACGCTCAGTCAAACTATGACTCATTTGTACGAGATTATTCTGTTACTATTGGGAGTCCCGACGCTAAGGTAACCTTAGTTGAGTTTTTTGATCCAGCCTGTGAGACATGCAGAGTCTTTTATCCTCATGTCAAAGATATCATTGCCAAATACCCCGGCAAGATCCAACTCATACTACGATACGCTCCCTTTCATCAAGGTGCCGATTATTTTGTACGAATCTTAGAAGCATCCCGAAATCAAAATATGTATTGGAAAACTCTTGAGACTCTTTACCAGACTCAACATATCTGGACGGTCCATCATCAAGCCCAACCAAACTTAGCTTGGGAAGTATTAAAAGATACTCCACTTAATCTTGCTCAGCTAAAGGCAGATATGGGCAGCCCTAAAATTGAAGCAATTCTTCGTCAAGATTTATTTGATGCTTCTATGCTAAAGATTAAGAAAACACCTAGTTTCTTTGTCAATCAAAAGCCTCTAGTTAATTTTGGCCATGCACAATTGAAGAAGCTAGTTGAGTCTGAGATACACGCCAACTACCAGGAATAATCATCAGATATGCTATAAAGAATTACTTATGTAATCTTTTCCAAATTTTTTCCGCATGAATTTCCATTGAAATATTCATATTCACTTCTAGGTGTTTCATCTTCTCCATTAAGGCTCTCTCGGACATCACAGGTATGTCGGTTTTAAATGCCAGTACTATAGTGTTACCACTATCTACTTCAAAGCTAAGTAATTGGCTCTTAAATTCCTTCTTAAGTAACTCATTTAATTCTTGACGCAGATGATTAGCAGTATGCCAGAGATTAAGAACCAGGACCCCTTGTTCATTAAGGGCACTTTTACAATCCCTCAAATAGGATGACTGTACTTGCTTAGGCTCCATACCTTCAGAATTATATAAGTCCGAAAAAATAATATCACTTTTTGTTTTCGTCGTCTTGATGTAATTTGCAGCATCATCAATATGAATATTTAAACGAGCCGACTCGGGTAAATAAAAATACTGCTTGGCCGCATTCACCACTGCTTCACGATATTCCACCGCGATTACTTGAACGGTTGGAAAGCCATTCAACAAGCTCTTTACCATGGAACCTGCACCCAACCCTAGGACTGTTGCTGTTTCAAGTTTAGGGAGAAAAAGTAGGCCTGACATCATTGCTTGTGTATAGCCAAGAGCTAATCCATTGATTTTTTTTAATTTCATAGAACTTTGGTAAATTTTACCATCAAAACTAAGGATACGAGCAGTCCGTGTTTCATAAACATAGATAGGACCATGTTCGTCAGTTGTTGATGAAATAAGGGTTCCATTGATATCCATGATTAACCGCGTTATTTAGGTAGAGGGAAACGAACTTATCTTAATTTATTTCACTAAGCACCAAAGACAATCAAAACTATTAAGGTTTCCTCATGTCTTCGAGCTTTAATTTCATCTTCTATTTTAAATCCATTCTTTCATAATGACCTGTCAGGTATAATTGGATGGTCACTTCTTCTTCATTTTCATTGTGCCAGTACCAACCATGATTTCCATTAAAGGGTGGGAGGAGTGTCCCGATTTGTTTGTAATCAGTATCTTTCAAGTAAGATATAAATGATATGGTGGTGTCATTAGCAGGTTCGCCATGGAAATCAAAATATACTTCGCTAGACCCCGAAGTCCAGAGGTAGGAAATGTTTTTTTCTTTCACACCTAATACTTTATATTCTAACTCACCTCCAGTGGGTATTTTTATTATGATAGTATCTTTCCAATCACTTATTTCCTTAAACTCTAGGATATAGCCAGCCGAATCTAAAGGAACTGATAGTTCGGTCTTGGTAGTCACTTCTGGTTGATGCTGATAGCCATGAAGTTGGAATAAAAACAATAAACCACCAAAGGCAAATAACAACACATTTGATGTTTTACTAAAAGAATTGAAATGATGAGATTTTCTCACTAGACTCATCAAAATAATCATGAGTGCTAGCGCAGATACTTGCCCGACTTCAACACCAATATTAAAAGAAACAATATTCTCTAAAAGTGAACCTCTATCTAAAGGTAATTCTTGAAGTCTAGTGGACAGACCGAGTCCGTGAATGAGTCCAAATGCGAAAACCATCTTCAACATACTTGGTGGATTAAATCCTAGATATTTTTTAAAGCCATCCAAATTATGAAGTGCTTTATAACTGACACTTAAGGCAATAACTGCATCGATTAAATAATAATTAACCGAAAATGAGGTATAGGTCGCAAGAATAAGGGTGATACTATGTCCTAGTGTAAATACAGTCATAAACTTGACAACATCTTTAAAACGATCGAGGACGAATATAACACCAAAGATAAAAGCTAAATGGTCATACCCAGACAGCATATGGGTCAAGCCAATCCACATGAACCTTAGGTTACCACCTTCAGCAATCATTTGTTTTTCTGCATCAGTTACACCATGAGCATATAGCTGATTCGCTAGAAGAGCCAAGGCAATAAATATCCATTTAATTGTTTGAGAATTCATTATTCTTTTAGCTCCACTATTCAACAATATCTTTTCATATCTTAAGATAGAAAGAAATAAATTATCTAAGTATCACTCGTTTTATATAATATCTCTCTTTGATTTTACAAATTAAATCTATACTTCGATAATTGACATTACGCCAAAGAGGCCCTAATGAATAAATCAAAATTAGATGGAGGCCTACGCAAAAATATCATCGTTGGCTCGCAAGTTGAAGTTGTTCAAAAACAAGATCAACGCACAGGAAATCTCACTGAGGGAATCGTCCAACGTATCCTCACGAAATCAGCCAATCACCCTCATGGGATCAAGGTTCAATTAGAATCCGGACAAGTTGGACGCGTCAAACATGTCTTTGTATAAAAAATCAATGAAAACGGGTATCTCCACTCGCTGATGCTACATATAATTTTTTCGGACATTACCCTTGTTGATTCTTTTACTGCTTTTTTCTTTAAAAAATATTGAAGCTAGCTTTGAGGGAATTATCCGTTCCTATTTTGGCAACCTTAGTGGGTGTTCTCTTTTTGGGTGAGATGCTTACCTTGCGATTTATCTTTTCTACCATATTGATTTTAGGAGCTATCGCATGGGTGGTTTGGGGTAAGTCATATAAACTATCAAAATCAAATTAAACCTCAAATAGTGTTAAGATTGAGTTGGGTAGCCTTCCTTATTCCATGCACTAAAGCCACCATCCATTGAAATGACATTGGTGTAGCCCATCTTCTGCATATTATCAGCTGCTAATGCAGAGCGAAATCCACCACCACAGTATAAGACAATTTTGGTATTAGTATCTGGGATTTTACCTTCCACATCACGTTCAATTACACCTTTGCCAATGTGAATAGCACCATCAATATGAAGTGTATCCCATTCTTTGTCTTCACGAGTATCTACAAGTACAAAATTTTTTGGCATTTCTAACATCGACTTGACATCATGAATATTACATTCTTTAACACGAGATTTGGCGTCTAGTACTATCGCTAGAAATTGTGGTGAGTGAGCCATAATGATTCCTTGGTTTATTTGTCGAGGTGTTTGATGTTTTAAAATAGAATAAAATGATCTACTACTTCTCAATTTGATCGTTTTGATTGTTTTGCCTTTTGGTGTTTTGTTCAATTAACGAGAAACTAGTTAGCAACTTAGGTGTGCTCAAAAATCTCAACTCATTATTTTTTATGGAAAGCCTCGCTTTTAAAGCAGATTTCAAGGGATATAATTGGCCTTGTCCCAGGGAAGGTGAAACCACCTGTTTGGGTTCTGATGATGTCACAATATGCAAATACGATGAATGGATTCATTACCAAGATTGTGAATCTCAAAAAAGCATGTGTCATGTTTCTCAACCTTTTGATAATTTAAAGGTGAGCCAATGTCGCCTGTAATTTAAGTAGATTACAAATAAATACTCTGACTTATGGTAATAGTTACAAAGACTCCATGATCATTCTTTATATATTTAATGATATAATCATGGAGTCACAATAATGAAACTACTTATACTCATATTTTCAACCATACTTCTAAGTGGATGCACCGGTATACCTGACAAAGTGACACCTATTCAAAGTTTTGAATTAAAACGGTACCTAGGGAAATGGTATGAAATAGCGAGACTAGACCACCGTTTTGAGCGGGGACTTGAACAAATCACCGCAGAATACTCAATGATGGAAGACGGGGGTGTCAAAGTGATAAATCGAGGATACTCAACTGAAGACCTTAAGTGGAGTGAGGCAGAAGGTAAAGCTTACTTTGTAGACAAGCCGACTACTGGACATTTAAAGGTTTCATTCTTTGGCCCATTTTATGGTTCTTATATCCTATTTGAATTAGATCAAGTCAACTATCAATATGCATTTGTTTCAGGACCTGACCTGACCTATCTATGGCTACTTTCTAGAACACCCAATCCACCCCAAGAGCTTATAAACCAATTTATTTCCAAAGCAAAAGAAATTGGTTTTAATACCGATGAACTCATATTTGTTAATCACAATTCAAATGAGAAAAGCAAATAAGACTAATCCAATACATCGGTCAGTGGCAACATTGATGTATTGATTTGAATCACCTGATTGGCTTGATTACTCGGATATTTTTTCATCAAGGTTTCAATTTCAGATTTGAAAATTAATATTAGTTTTTCAAATTCACCGATTTTATCTGATGGCAAAGAGATGGTGTGATTGACCATATAGCAGTGTTCTAAATCAAAATGATTAGACGCTGCATAAGCTAAATCAAGTTGTTTAGATTGGAGTGCGTACACTGCTTTTTTAGCAAACTTTTTTTCAAATTCATTTGTCCCTACGTTCATCCTGATGGAGTCAAAATTATTTGTAGACTCATAGGTATTCTTCTCCACCTTTTTTATAATATTATTTTGCAATAGTACTTCCAAAGCTCTTTTGATTTCATGTGAGTGAACTTCAAATCGAAACTTCCTAGAGAGGTTGAGGTAAGAACCGTCAAAGCTCGGCATCTGAACGATCTCTTTGATTGCCTGAGTCAACCAATGTGGGAAGATCCCAAACCTAGCGACAAATGTTTCCATATACTTTTTGGGAAGTAACTCTATGAGCGTATCGAGACGATCAAGTGCCTCATGCGAACTTTCACTTTGGTTGAAATCAATTAGAGCTTCAAAATATTGTCGCTCATCTGCAGTCATCCCAATTGCCTTGGCAATAGCAAAACTTTTGGCTCGCTCATTAAGAGGCGCCTTATCCTCAATGATCCTCCAAAGGTTAGCACGCGCTAGACCGGTATCAGCTGAAAACTTATCTATGGTGTAAGAATTTGACTTTTTACGATCCAAAAAATAGGCCTGAAGGTATTCTGAAAAATGACAGAATTCAAATACAGAACTCTTAAATTGGTACTTTGCCATAAACCATCCTTTGTTTCAATTAAAATCAAAATAATAATTTACTGAATTAAAAAAAATATTGCTCAAATTTCTAAAAAAAGCCTTGAAACTCGTTACAAAAATCAACCTTCAATCACATTGACCTCAATATATGGTCTAATAAAGCCTTACATGATACCATAGAGTTTAAATTTCTAAAGTTACTACACACTTGTGCAGTATTTTATTAAACTTGAATCAAGGAGGATATTGTGAATCATTTAAATACCAAACGCCATGAATTACTCTGTGCGATGCTTCGTGCAGGGGTAAGTCCACAGATGTCAAGCAAGGCGACTCAGACTCCACTTTATCAAGCCAAAAGTCTAGCCCGTCAACTTCAGTTAGAGCTAGCCGCCTAGCCATACACTGTGTATACCTTATATATATTAGACTCTTTAATAGACTTTTTACCACTAGGACCTATTACTATATTAACTCTATGAAGATCTATTTCAATTCTCCAGTGGTGCTTACCTTCTCAGCTATCAGCTTTTTGCTTGTGCTTTTACAACACTTTGGCATGAGCTACTACACCAATACATTCTTCACTGTTCCAGGCAATGTCTTGGCTTTTGACTTCTACAACCCCATCGCTTATTTTCGACTCGTATCACACTCAATGGGGCACGCCAATTGGGATCACCTCATAGCTAATTTGACTTTAATCCTACTACTCGGGCCGATGCTTGAGGAGAAATACGGTTCTCAGTCCCTTCTTATAATGATGCTCATTACAGCCCTCACCACAGGACTTCTCAACATGATGCTTTTTCCAACGGGGCTTTTAGGAGCTTCTGGGGTTGCATTTACCTTTATACTTCTGAGTTCATTTGCCAATATGAGATCCGGCGGAATTCCTTTAAGCTTTCTCATCGTTGCTTGTTTCTTCCTCGGTAAAGAAGTATTGCATGCGACTCAAAACAATCAAATTTCTGAGTTTGCTCACCTTTGTGGTGGTATCCTCGGTGCAGTCTTTGGGTTCATCAAAAGGTAGGTGGTTTAACGATGGCACTATACGGATATAATGTTCCCAAGAAGCACCAGCGCACCCAGCCTAAGACTGCCTTCTTAACAGGGCCGTGTATTGAATTTCAATATATTGAAGACGGTCAAATTGTGGAGCGTCAAGGTCATATCGGTGAACTTTATCAAAATGGTGTCTATTGGGTTATTGCAAGCGATCATCCCGATGTCTACCCACGTCACTTTTTTCTTAATGATTATTTTCCTTGGGATCAATATAAACCTTGGGTAGTTGAATCATGGGCAAGACTTAATTATTTACCTTTTTGTTTTACTTTGAAAAAGAAAATCGGGGATGATTTAATCGGTCAATTAAGGCTACTTGATAATAACGAATTTCAAGATGCACTCATGGCAATGAGGAAAAATAAAATCCTCGACCCTTTGAAAAAACTTACATCTAGGATGAAGCCGGGTGAGATGACCTGGGATCAGATTAAAGCCGCATGTTATTCATCACCACCTAGAACTTAACTTTTATAACCTCAATCAAAAGAATAATTTATGAAACTTCACTTTCAAATTCTCATTGCAATCATCCTAGCTGTGCTCGCCGGATCCTATTTTGATACACCAGGGCTCATCGATACCTATAGTTTTTTAGGAACACTTTTTCTTCAGGGACTTAAAATGTTGATCGTCCCACTCATTGCATCTTCTATTATTACAGGGATGAGCACCATGGGTAGTGAAAGTGGTTTTGCTAGACTTTCAGTTAAAACTCTCAGCTATTATATGTTCTCATCGCTTATTGCCATCCTCATTGGACTAGCGATCGTCAATCTTATTCAACCGGGGATCATTGATGGACAAGCAGCCAAAGACATCATTGGTTTAAGTGAAATTCCTGAATCCAAACGAGCTGCAATTAGTGGTAAAGGCACCAGCGACATTACAGGTATCTTCCTTCGCATGGTTCCTTCGAATATTGTGAACGCAGCCGCTCAAGGTCAGATGTTAGGTCTTATTACCTTCTCTCTGATCTTTGGTTTTATGTTGTCTACTTTAAAATCACCCCTCAAAGATACGATGAATAATTTCTGGCAAGGCCTCAATGAGATCATGATGAAAATGACCAACCTCGTCATGCGCTTTGCACCTATTGGTGTTTTCGGATTAATCGCCAAGACGACCGCCCAAACAGGTCTTGATGCTATCGCTCCCCTAGCTTGGTTTTTCTTGTCAGTGATTGTCGCATTAGGTCTTCATACATTCGTCGCTCTTCCTATCCTATTAGTCACCGTCGGAAGACTTTCACCTTTCAAACATTTCACCGCAATGTCTCCGGCTCTTTTAACTGCATTTTCTACATCAAGCTCGGCAGCAACCCTCCCTAAGACGATGGAGTGTGTTCAAAATAGATCCGGTGCTTCTCAGAAGGTATCTAGCTTTACTTTACCTTTAGGAGCCACTGTCAATATGGATGGTACCGCACTCTATGAATGTGTCGCTGCATTATTTATCGCCCAAGCTTACGGCCTAGAAATGACTTTTGGAATTCAACTAACGGTGGTCATTATCGCACTAATGACTTCTATCGGTGTGGCAGGTATTCCTTCTGCATCACTTGTCGCTATTGTACTGATCTTATCGAGCATCGGACTTCCGCTTGAGGGTGTTGGCTTGATTTTGGCAGTTGATCGAATTCTAGATATGTGCCGAACTTCCGTAAATGTCTTTAGCGATAGTTGTGCCGCAGTCTTAATTGCTAAGAGTGAAGGCGAAGATTTGGCCCCAATTGCTTTGTCGAATAAATAATTTGGATAAAGAATTAATCTGTTATATGAGAATAGAAGTATTGATGATCACAAAAAATAAACCATGGAAAGCCAAGTCGCTTTCTATAGTTTTTGTGTGTTTACTTTGGCTAATCTGCGCATCATCTCTTTATGCTAGTGAACTAGATTCGGCACTTAGATCCGACCCCTATTTTGCACAAAAACTAAAGATGAATATCAACCAAGATCGTTACACTCAAGTCAAAAAAAACTATACTAATAAATATCAACAACCCATTGTAAAAACACGTAGACAACTCAAGCAAGAAAAACTTCAACAACTCATTGCGGCAAGACCAAAGAATAACAAATCTGCTCCCACAATTAATTACAATTCAAATATTATTTGGAAATATCCAGTTCGTCATAAGGTCTTCAAAGCCAGAGTTCGTCAGGCCGGATTTAATGTCAAGTATGATGTTAAATTTTCAAGAATGAATCCCAAGTGGTATTCATTAATTCCAAAACTAAGGACTGCTTTTGGAAAATTTATACCCACGATTACTAGTGGTACGGAAAGTAAGTTTCATAAAAAAGGAACCTACTCACACTATACAGGATACAAAATTGACATACGAGTCAAAGACATTCCCGGTGTACGAATTCGCCATCGTAAAATTTCTGCTGGTAGAAAAATTATTCAAGCTTATTTAAAAAAGCTAAATGCCATACCGGGAATTAAAGCTGTTTTGGAAGAAAAGACACAGTACCCTCACATTGATATTCTTCTCACAAAATAAAATAAAAATACCCTCTTTTGAATTTGAATCCGTCCGACTTTTATGGTGAAAGTTTTTAATAATTAAACAATTATTTAGGCTATTTGAGTTTTTAATGCTCTAAATTTGAGTTTTTATATTTAATTGAGTGGCCTTAAGGCTAGTCCGTTGTTTTAATTACACTTTCTATTGTATTTCTTTTGATTTGTCGGCATAATAAAAACGGCACATCAAAAACTTGGGAAGGTAGGGTGCAATTATGAACACTTGGCAAACACTAAGAAGTTGGAAGTTTTTTCTCGAATTTTTAGCAGGACTTAGTCTACTACTAACAGCAGCATTTTTCATTACAGCCATGAATAAGAACCAAACGACGATGGATAAACTTCGGCAAGCAGATGCAGCTGTTCATCATGTAGAACAAGCTGAAGCACAACTTTCAATGTTGGCTGAACCCTCGACTCAAATTGCTTCTACTTGGTATGCAGAAAATTTAGGTGAAACATATCTTGGTCCTCTTGCCTCTATGAGAGAAGGCTTCACTAAAAATCAAACGAGAATCAACTCTCTGATTGAAAGTTCACAGGCAATACAAACCGAAAAGATTGCTCTTCTCTCAGGTATTACTGAAATGGAAGCCGCAATTTTAAACTTCAAGCAAAATTCTGAAATAGCTATTTCTCGATCTGAGGTTTCCTATCTAGCAGCAGCAACCGCCTGGCTCACACATCTGAAAACAGCAATATACATAGGCAATTTGGACGCAGCCTCAATTGAAAGGCTCAATATTTTGACTCAAGACATGCAAGGTGAGAATTTAAAGAGTGCCGCTTTCTCTCAAAGTATGGGACTAGAATTGGCCACCTTTATGGGTTCTACTCAAATGTTTTTAGATAATCGATCAAACTATCAGGTACAATACGATAAGTCTATCTCATCAATCTTGGGTCTTAAAGTGGCGGCTTTACAGGCCACCAGTCAATGGGCAGCAGACGCCAAAAATAACCTCATGACACTCTGGATTGCCTGTTTCCTAGGAATAGGCTTAAGCGCATTACTCTTCTGGAAATTATTTAACACTAAACACTTCTCAGTCATGCTTGCAGGTTCTCCTCAGGAGGCCAGACTCATTGAAAACAGCGAATTTGTTCATCAAGTAGAAGAATTACTTGGGGTTGTCGATCAAAATTGGGCCAATTCTAAAAAAGAGAGTAGTGTCCTTAATTCCACCGCAATTGTCAATGAAGATGTCAAACGCAATATTCATCAGCTCAACCTTGACATCAGAACCCGAAATGCACATGAAGAAGATCAATTTAGCTCAATCATGAATAAAATTACTCAGCTTAAGAGTTTGACAACATCTGGTAAATTAACAATTGAAAACATGCAAGAACTTGAACAAAGCTTACTTACAATGCACCAACATCTAATGATGGACAACAAATCAGTAAGTGATGACTTTACAAGTGTAGAGAATTCAATGTTTTCGCTTGATTCTGACATGAGTAAATTACAAGTGATGATGAACCGAGTCGTGCAAGATTCTAGAAAATTACTCAAACTCAGAACGAAAATAGAAGAAACAGAACAGATCTCTGACAGTATTTAACCCCGCCCTCAAAGACAAACACAGCATCAAATAAGGGCCTCTCATACCAAGAGGCCTTTATGGTTTGTATATTTACAATATGAGCCAAATTCAATTCCCTAAAGTTGACCTTCAACTCACTTCTGACTGGGAAGTGGAGATTGAGGATTTTTACCAAATCAATCCTCGATACGGGACTTCTGAGTTTAACACACCTTACCTAATTGAAGTAAAAAGTCCTGACCTTGAATTAATTATTCAATCTCTTAATTTGACAATTCATCAGCTCAACAGCATGCGAGCTTTCATTAAATGAGTCAACTACGTAAAACACTAGGCAGCGGGATGATACTTAGTGGAATCTCACTTGGGATTCAAGTTTTTAATTTTTTCATCGTCAACTTTGTAGCACAACAACTCGGTACTGCTCAATTTGGTCAATTTGGTATTTTGCAACATGACTTTATGTGGTTCTTGTTCCTGCGTGATTTTGGAATGACTCATATATTAATGTCACTTTATCAAAATAAGCCCGATGATGACACCAAACGAAATAGTTTTTGGGCCATGGTTTTTCTTGGTCTGATTAGCTCCATTCTTTTTTGTATTTACACCCTCAGCTTAAGATCTTCACATCCTAATTTTGATGCAATGTGGCCTCTGGTCTTTGGAATATTTTTTAGTCCAAATATCTTGGATTGGTTTTTTATCTCTGAAAAAAAATGGAAAAGCCTTTTTCTTATTAAAATGACACAATTTTTAATCTATGCCGGCATTGCACTTTGGGTTTTACAAAATCCAAGCGAGCATTCAATTCTTCATCTTTCTATTGCACTTAATATCTCTCATATTATTGCTACAGCTGTCGCCTTGGGATTGTTTCCAACTAAGTTGTTTACACGTCTACAGAAAAACGTCTTCACCTTTTTTATAGATCAATTAAATCGAAGCAAAAATATTGCCGTTGGTGGGTTTCTTAATTTCTTTCTCATGCCCATTGGATTTTATGCTTTAGACTTCATGTATGCAGGTGATAGGATCATTGGAATTTATAATACATCTCATCGACTTATTATTATTTTGTCTGGTTTTTTAGTTCATTTTTTGAGTTCTAGCATTGTTCACTCTCAATCTGGTTCAAACCAAAAAGTTTCTTTAAAAGAGTCTTTACAATTCACCCTCATACTCACTCTTCCGATAATTATGGCGGTTCAATTTTTGGGTGAATGGGGTCTTCAGTTTTTGTACTTCGGGCTAGATTGGCAAGTAGATGAAGTTAATTGGGCTAAACAAAATTTAATGTTCTTTTGTATTAGCATTGCAGCACAAGCCTTTAGGGTCAATTACATTAGTTGGTACGTCCGGATGGATAAGACCCAACACTATCTTTATATTTTTCTTATCGCAGCACTTATTAATATAACGGTGACTTATATCGGGTTGCAGCTTGGATTCAAAGATTATATTGCCCTCATTGTCATGACTGGTGAAATTGTCTTTAGTTTAGGTCTCTGGTTGAAATATGTTCACCTCACTAGAGTGACTTCTACTCATATTGAAGACGTCCAATGATTTTTGATATACTCTATCAGGATAATGATTTAATCGTCATCAATAAGCCAAATGGTATCCTTGTTCATAAAACTGAGATATCTACTGATCGAGTTTTTGTCTTACAAGAATTACGCAATCAAATCAACCAATTAGTTTTTCCGGTACATCGACTTGATCGACCCACAAGTGGAGTACTTCTATTTGCTTTAAGTCCTGAAGCCGCTCGAATTTTGCAAACACAATTTAAAGAGCATCAAGTTCATAAAACCTACCATGCTATAGTCAGAGGATGGCTTCAAGATGAAGGCACACTTGATTACGACCTTGATGAAAAAGAATGTATCACAAATTTTAAACTTTTAGAAAAATTTTCTTTTCAGATACCCCAAAGAGGTTTTACTGAATCAAGATATTCTCTAGTAGAGGCCAAACCTAAAACAGGTCGCTTTCACCAAATAAGAAGACACCTTAGCCACCTAAGGCACCCCATTGTTGGAGACACCACCCATGGAGATGGTTTTCAAAATAAATTATTCAGAAACAATCTAGATGAAGATTGTTTGTTTCTACATGCAAGTAGTCTTACCTTTAGGCCTCCCAAACAAGAAGAGTCAATCACACTCAATGCACCCTGGCCCAAATCTTTTACATCTATCCAAGAACACCCTCTCCTTAGCCTAATGATAAAGTCAACAACATGAACACACTAGAATGCCATCATTATCAATCAGATCGTTGTCGATCTTGTCAATGGATTGAAAAAGATCTAGCTCACCAAATTATTGAAAAAGAAAACCATCTCATTCAACTATTGAAAACAACTCCATTTTATGATAACGACTACCCCAGCCTGTTACAAGAAACTCAGTCGGGTCCGATTTCTGAGTTTCGAAACAAGGCCAAGATGGTCGCTCTTGGCGGAGCACACAATCCTTCTTTAGGTATAGAAAATCATCATGGCAAAATTGTTTCACTTGTAGATTGTCCACTTTACACTCCTGACATGCAAGAGCTTTTACTAGGTATTCAAGAATGGATACAAGTTGCTGGGATTCCACCCTATCGAAAAGACAAACAAAAGGGTGAATTGAAATACGTGCTGGTCACCCAAAATCGTCAAAACGAATTTATGGTTCGATTGGTATTGAGGTCTCTTGATATTCAAAAACGTATTGAAGAACGACTACCTTTACTCCAAGAAAAATTTCCGAAAATAAAAGTACTCACAATAAATATTCAAAGTGAACACAAAGCAATCATTGAAGGCCATCAAGAGATTATTCTCAGTGACAAAAATTACTTAGTTGAGAGCTTAAACGACATACCTCTTGCTATGACTCCAGGTGGTTTTTTTCAAACCAATAGCCACCTCGCTGAAACACTTTATAAAACAGCTTCTCTTTGGGCATACAGCACTGTTGAACAAATGAATAATCAATGTCATTTAGATAAAAATAACGGTGAAATAAATATATGGGATTTATTTTGTGGCGTTGGTGGATTTGGCATTAGCATATCACAATACTTCAAAAAACAACTATTGAACCCTATACTCACTGGAATAGAAATTTCACCTGAAGCGATTCATGCAGCAACCACTACAGCAAATAAAATCCACCTGAAAAATATTTCATTTCAAGCTATGGATAGCCAGGACTATACTTCCAATAAAACTTTTGTTAAAAAATATGAAAAATCAAACTCTCCTCACATAATGATAGTCAACCCACCTAGGCGAGGGATTAGTCAATCCGTATGTGAGTTTATTGAATCATCACAAGTACTCTCAATAATATATAGTAGTTGTGAAGCCAAGACTTTGGCAAGTGATTTATGCATGATGCCGTCTTTTGAAATTAAAAAAATTCAAATATTTGACCTTTTCCCCCATACTGCTCACTACGAAACTCTCTGTTTATTGCAAAGGAAATCTTCATGAAATTAAAAGTTTTTAATCCTTCTAATCAAACACTCATAGAAGAGATTGCAATCCATAATGATACTAAGGACATTGATCAAGCCTTAAACCTTGCCACTCAAGTTCATTTACAAAAACCACGCGGGCTTGCTCTATTTAAACGTTCTGAAATTTTAAATCAATTTCTTCACTTAATGAAAGATCATCAAATTGAACTCATTGAACTCTCCACTTTAGAGGGCGGCAAACCAATTAAGGACACTCGAGTTGAATTTGCTCGAGTACTTCAGGGTATACAACTTGCCATTGAATCAATTCCCCAACTCAAAGGTCAAGAAATTCCCATGGGACTCACCCAGTCTTCCATGTCAAGAATCGCTTTGACTCAACTTGAACCTATTGGTGTGGTGGTTTCCATTAGTGCTTTCAATCATCCTATGAACCTTATCGTTCACCAGGTCATTACCGCCGTCGCTGCTGGGTGTCCTGTTATTATTAAGCCCGCTCTGACTACACCACTTAGTTGTATCAAGATGATCGACTTATTACATCAAGCAGGCTTACCTCTAGCTTGGGCGCAATGTCTCATCATCACCAATGAAAATGCTGAGAAATTAGCAACTGATGCTCGTGTTCATTTTTTGAGTTTTATTGGATCAAGTCAGGTCGGCTGGCATCTCAGATCACAAGTGGCTCCGGGTACTCGAGTCGCTCTTGAACATGGTGGAATCGCCCCTGTTATATTAGAGCCTGATGCAGATCTAGATCTCGCATTACCCGCTATTGTCAAAGGTGCTTTTTACCATGCAGGTCAAGTTTGCGTGAGCGTACAAAGACTCTTTGTACACCAAGATATTTTAGAAAAAACAATATCTCGTTTAACTCATCTGACTCAAGATCTCATCGTAGGTCCTGCAATTAATGAACTAACACAAGTCGGTCCTTTGATTGAAGCGCATATTGCTGATCGATTAGTCAGGCAAGTCAATGAATCACTTGAGGACCCTCATACCAAAATCATTTGCGGTGGTAGCTCTACCAATCCAGGTTATTTTCAGCCGACTATTATTCTTCATCCTTCACCTCAGGCTCAAGTCAGCCAAACAGAGGTTTTTGGCCCTATTTTATGCGTCTATAGCTATGAGAATATTCTTGATGCTATTGAACAGGCAAACCAAACTCCGATGCATTTTCAATCCGCCGTCTTTACTAATCAATTGAAAACGGCTCATTTAGCCATTGAGAAGCTGAATGCAAAGACCGTCCTTATTAATGATCAAACTGCGTTTCGAGTCGACTGGATGCCTTTTGGTGGAAATGACCACTCAGGGCTTGGGACAGGTGGTATTTTACAGACAATGAAGGAGATGAGTAAAGAAAAACTCATCATATTTCACAACCCTTCGACTTAAAACCTTAAATTGTCCCTCAAGAAGGAGTGTCATACTTGATTAATTGTGGATTATTGATATAAAAACATCTAGATTATAGTAATTAGGAGAACTTTATGAAAAATGTTAAAACAATCAGTTTATTCGCAGCCTTAGCCCTACTTATCTTTAATGCCTGTAATGACGATTCGAATCCCACGTCAAGCTCAAGTGACAATCAAACAAATGTCGGCGAGGTTGATGAAATTGATGATAGCTCTTCACCTTCTGATAGTGCCTTAATTTTTAATCCACAAGCACTTATTTCTCAATTAGATATACTAAGTACAATCTTTAGTCCAGAAGTTTTTCAAACTGATGGCAACAGTGATATTAGTGAAGCAAATGTGACAACCGAGGCTATCCAATCAGGGTTTGCTTCACAAGATATAGCTATACCTGATACTTTAATAGCCCAGATAGTTGAAAACCCAGAGTTTGTGGCTTTAGTTTTAGACGCCTCAGTCAATGGTGAACCAGATGAGATGGCAGTTCAAACTTTTGTTTTTGCTAATCTCTCATTATTCATGGAGCTTACTGAGTATTTACCCACCGATACAGATATTCCATCTGACATCATAGAATCTATAGAATCCGATACAACAACTAACCTCTAGGAGTTGAGAAACAACCTACTGTTTTGATTCAAAGACTCATCCCTATTTGGGTGGGTCTTTTCAGTTCTTTATTCTATTCACTTAAAATAAATCGTAAGCTAATCTCATACAAAAACACTAAATTATATCAAAGAATTTAGTGAGTAGAAAAAAAGGAATCATCAGGTGAAAATCACATCCCCTATAAATAAAATTAATCTTATTAAAAACATGAGTGCTGCCTTAGTTATCTTGATGACGATTGGCTTTATGGTCGCACCACTTGCATCTCCTTCGAAGTTAGAGCTCAAGAAATGGTCCGAATTTACTACTTCTTCAAAAATTAAACTTGACCATAGCATTTGGGACAAAATATTAAAAAAACACATTACTACTCGCTCGCAGGTAACTTACTTTTCATACAATAAAATGAGTAGCGATGATAAAAAAGCACTCACACAATATCTCTCCAAGATGAGCACCATCAATCCAACTAGCCTCAACAAAAATGAAGCAAAAGCCTATTGGATTAATATTTACAATGCCGTGACAGTTGAAATAGTTCTCAAAAATTATCCCATTAAAAGTATTAGAGACATCAAATCAGGATTCTTTAGTTCAGGTCCCTGGGATACTGAAGCTTTTACAGTAGAAGGCCAAAGTCTCACTCTTAATAATATTGAGCACAACATCCTTCGGCCTTTATTTAACGATAACCGTATCCACTATGCTATCAACTGTGCATCTTACTCTTGTCCCAATTTATCAAACACAGCCTACACCCATTCTAATATTGAATCACAATTGAATAACGGAGCCAAAATTTATATCAACCACAGCCGCGGGGTCAAATTTACAGACTCTAATGAGATTGAAATTTCATCTATTTGGAAATGGTTTAAAGAAGATTTTGGTACATCTGAAATCAATATTATCAAACATCTACAAAGATATGCAGAACCTGAATTAAAAGCCAAACTTATTAGTTTTGATGGTTCAGTCAATTACAATTATAATTGGAATCTTAACGAATAAATTTTTGTTAATATTAGAGAATGATCAAATCTATTTTGCAAACCAAGAGGCTTTGGGTTTCCCTAATATTAATCCTATTAGGGCTCTATTTATTAAATCAAAATCAATTGGTTTTGACTAACTTACAATACGCTCAATACACTCAAACTCAAACCCAAATCCCTTTACAAGAATTTGAGAACTTGCCTCATCATGGGATTTCAGCACCTAAGACTAATATCCACTATCAGTTCAATCTGCATCATACTTGGCAGGGCACAACTAACATTAGGATAATACCCGATGACTGTTTGTCTCAAATTAAAGTCAACAATGTCCCAATACCATCTAATATATTTAAGGGAAGGCCATGTGATTACACTCAAGGGATCCAAGTAGATTTAGGTGATTATCTTCAAGCTGGTTCCAATTTATTTTCTATCCATATCAAAAACAATGGGGGCAAATTTGGGCTCCGAATAGAACCTTTGGATTCGCCCACCACCCCAATCGCATACGGCCTCATTGTCATTCCACTATTATTATTACTTTGGTCTATTTGTAAAAAACTTAAGCTCTCACCTACGATTCGACTTGTCTTGATAGCAGGAATTCTCCTTCGAGTTTTCTATTTTCAAAATACCCCACCATCATCTCGGGCTTATGATGTAGACGGTCATATCAAGTATATTGACTTTATCTCCTTAGAAAATAAAATACCTGCCAACGATGATTGTTGGCAATGCTATCACCCTGCAGCTTACTATAGTTTAACCGGCCTTTATGCCAAACCATTTTTAGCGCTAACAAATTTTGATAAGGATTCTATTTATCAGAGTTTCACCTTATTATTAGATGCAGCATTTTTGATATTCTCTTTGTTGTTTTTTAGAAATATACTCTCCTCAAATTATCTCCTACTCGCCTCACTTCTTCTGGTCTTTTGGCCTAGTGGTATTATACATGGCGCAAGAATTGGTAATGATCACCTCGTCTATTTACTTTTTGCGGCCACTCTTTATTTTCTATCCAAATGGAAATCAAATGATAAATGGCCTATAATCTTGGCGACCCTAATGGTTTGTTTGTCTCTCTTTGTCAAAACCAACGGAATCGTTGCGGCCTTTCCACTTATCGCTTATTATTTCATTCGCACCATCTATGTTAATCAATCGGGAATTAAAAAAGGACTCCTTGGTTCCAGTGCAATATTACTTGCAATACTTATGGCGCTATTTATTAACTTAGCCCCTTCGATTTACCAAGTTTATCATGGTCATAAGGACCAAATACTAGTTGGCAATGCAGGATCATTACACAGAGGCCTCAAAGTTGAAAATAAAATATCTAACTTCCTCATTATTGATACTAAAGATTTTATCGAGGTAACATTTACTGACCCTTGGAATGATCCAGGCGGACGTCAATATTTTTGGAATTATCACTTCAAGACTTCATTATTTGGTGAATTCAAACACGCTCGCCAAAGCGAACCTTGGGCTAAGGCACTTAAATTTCTCTTTGGGTTTTCACTTTTAGCTATGTCAATTGGCTTGTTCCACCCATCCACGCTAAAATCATCTGGTCCTGGAATATACCTACTCAGTGGTCTGGGGCTTGTAATAGCAGCTATTTTATTTCGTATTAAACTTCCATTCTCTTGTGCCACTGACTTTAGATATGTCTACCCCCTTATACTCACCTGGATACCTTTGACTCTTGCAGGTTTACGACATATGAGCTTATACTCGCGCTGGCTGCAGGCATTGCCATTAGTCTACGTGACAATTTGGGCCCTTTTCTCTTTAGCATTCACATTTAGTTTGTTGTGATCGTCAAGATTTCCTTCTAAATTTCTACCTTTGCCCTCATGCTTCAATTACAAAATCTCAGTAAATCATTTGGGACACGTGTCCTTTTTGATCAAGTTACCCTGACTGTTGGCAGTGGTGAACGTATCGGTATTGTCGGCCGTAATGGATCCGGCAAATCTACTCTTTTCAAAATTCTTATGAAAGAGCAAAGCTCTGACGGTGGGACTATAGAGAAACCGAAAAATTATCATATGGGATATCTATCTCAACATCTTCAGTTTGATCATCCGACCATTCTTGAAGAAGTTTCCTCTGTCTTGCCTGAACAAGATGGTGGTTGGAAAGAAATCTATCGCGCAGAAGCTTATCTATCTGGACTTGGCTTTGCCGAGACTGATTTTGATCGAGCTCCAAGTGAATTTTCTGGTGGATATCAGATTCGTTTGAATTTGGCTAAACTTCTCTTGACTGAGCCTAATTTACTTTTGATGGATGAACCGACGAATTATCTCGATTTACCCTCTATCGCTTGGCTTGAGAAGTTCCTTATGAATTGGCAGGGCGAATTAATGTTGATCACTCATGATCGTCATTTCATGAATAAAGTTTGTACTCATACAGTGGGTCTGCATCGTCAGAAATTTCGTAAAGTAAAAGGTCCTGTCAGTAAATGGCAAGACGAGATTTTACTTGAAGAAGAAATTCACCTTAAAACGATGGAAAATGAAGCCAAAAAGCGCACAGATCTTGAACGCTTTGTTGCAAGATTTAAAGCCAAAGCCTCTAAGGCCAAAGCAGCCCAATCACGCGTTAAGATGCTTGATAAAATGGGACCAGTCAAAACCTTAACTTTTGATAAAGATCTTGACTTTGAGTTCCCATATAAACCAATGACAGCTAAACGTGTCGCTCAATTTACCGACCTTAGTTTTGGTTATGAGAAGGATCAACTTCTGTTTAATGATGTTGATTTCAGACTCGGCCGCGGTGAGCGCATTGGTGTTATTGGACCCAACGGACGTGGTAAATCTACTCTACTTCAGTTACTTATCGGTGACTTAAAGCCTGTTGAAGGTACCATTGAAATAGCTGACCACGTTAAAGTCGGTTACTTTGGACAAACTCATATCAGTCGTCTTGTAACTGACAACACGATTGAACAAGAAGTCCTCAGGTGTTTACCTCAACACAATATCACAGCTGCTAGAAATTTAGCTGGTTGTATGTTATTTGAAGGCGATGACGCACTTAAAAAAATTGAAGTATTATCAGGTGGTGAAAAAAGCCGAGTTCTTCTGGCTCAACTTCTTGCAACTCCCACCAACCTCCTTGTTCTTGATGAACCTACGAATCATCTAGATATGGAATCCATTGATTCACTTATTGAAGCGCTAGATGCTTTCGAAGGTACAGTGGTGATTGTCTCTCACTCTGAAGATTTATTAAAACAAGTTTGTGATCGTCTATTAGTATTTGAAACGAATGAAGACATGACCCAAAACTTAGTTGTTTTTGATGGAAACTATAAAGACTTTCAAGACAACGGTGGCTTCGGCAAAAAACGCGGTAAGAAAAAAGGTAAAGATAAGCCTACTACTACTGTCAAATTAGAACCCAAAGCTAAAGAGCCTGAAGTATCCAAGGATGAGGAACTTAAAGGCAAAGATGCCCGTAAAGCTAAAGCAGAATTCAACACTTCAAAGCGTAAAGTGATTGCTCCTCTTGAAAATATTCAAAAGCAAATTGAAACTGACATCGAAAAAACTGAAAAATTAATCGCTGACTTTCACCAGCAACTTATTTCTGCAAGTGAATCAGGTGAAGCCAAAAAAATTCAAGAAGCTAGTGAGAACCTTGGTCGAAACGAATCTCAACTTGAGAAGCTATTTGTGAGTTATGAAAAAGCGGTCGCAGAAGTTGAATCTGCCGAATTGAAATATGGTGAATTCCAAGGATAAAATTTATGGTTTTTCGATCTTTTCTTAAGACAAAATTCATGTCAAGATTGTGTCTGGTTTTGATTACTACCACATCTATTTTTTTGGGCTCCTGTGAGCTTATTGAAATAGCGAAAAAGCAAACGTCAGAACAAAGAGTTTCTCAAAGCGAAATTGTTTCTGGACTCAAAGAAGCACTCAGCCTTGGCGTCGACCTCATGGTTGACTCTGCCGCCTTAAACAATGGATATTGGAAACGTGGCTTGGATGATGGACTTATCCAAGAAGAAGCAATTCAAATACTGTTACCAAACAAGGCGCTTAAAGCTCTGATAGCTACCCAGGCGATGTCTTCGAGTTTTAATAGTTGGAAACAAGACTTATCCGACAATTCATTTGGCGTCTCCGATCTTATTATTCTTTCATTAGATATTGATTTTATTAACGACCTCTCTAAAATGGAAACCATCGAAGCTGAACTCTGGAAAAGCCTTAATAGGGCAGCTGAGCACGCAGCACCCAAAAGCAAATCCATCTTTGTTGATGCTATTACTGAAATGTCCCTGAATCAAGGAAGTCAAATATTATTTTCTGATGACTCAACCTCAGCGACCCAATATTTAAATACAACAAGCTACCAAGACTTATTTGATGTCTTTGAGCCAATAGTTAAGAACTCACTTGACCAAGTGAACGCCGCCAAATTATGGAATGAATATTCTTCGCTTTATAATAACTATCTTAGCTCATACAAAAATATCCAGCTGAGTATAAACTCTAATTCCTTAGTTCCAGATTCATTCAAAAATAGCCTAAAATTTTCTGAGTCATTTCCTGAAACACTACCGGCTGACTTAACAGAATACACCACTAAGCATGCACTCAATGGACTTTTCAACTTGGTAGCGCAAGAAGAAGTTCGGATAAGACGTAACCCAATGAATTACGTAGAAGATATTATTCAAAATATTTTTACACTCATTGAAGGTGAATTTATTCTCGAAGATGAATAAAGAAAGCTGATTATAGATTCAGTAATTTCTTTGTATCCGCTTCTAGTTTAATCATTTCAAGAGATAGTGTTTCATTGTAAGCTCCTCGAATATAACCATCCGAATCCATCAACTGAACATTTTCTAATTTCATTTGTATTCGGTCTTCTGCATATTCTTACAGTCTCGTTAGGTGATCAATTTCAGGTGACTCTATCAAGGTAAAGTCTTTTTTTGATACCATGTTTTAGGCCCTTAACAACTTGGGTCTCCCCTAGAATTTTTCCATGAGTATTTCGATCAATGACTAGACCTGTAAAAGATGGGTCTGCCTTAAGAAGCAATCCGCCCTGCCTACTTCTTGTTTTGGGCCTTGAAGCACTTAGATAGAACCGCGAAAACACTCATGAATATAAGGAAAGGATTCACTCCTGTGGTAATGATATCAGCCACCTTGAGCCCGGTGCCCTCGACAACTATCAAATGTTGGAATTTGATCCTCGACAACTTACGCTGGATTTTTAGGGATTCTAAAAAATAGATCTTGTTCGGTAATAACATTGAGATTAGCAATCATACCTTAATGCGAAGCTTCATAGTTGATATGGTCTTGGCCCCAGTAAGAGCTGGCGTGATTAGGGTGGTCCTTTTTCTCAATAACATAGTCATCAAAAGAGCTGAATAATTAAATTTTTGAACATGTGAATCACTTTGGGAGGACCCCTATAGATTACACCCATTTTCCATGAATTGACTTTATTCAAAACCTTCTGGAATAAGCGCACGACACTCACTTTCAAATTGCTCTAAATACTTCCACCACTCACTACGAGAGTTTCCATAATTTACAGATAGATCGCCCAGCCATTGAATATGAGTTAGGCGAGCGAGCTCCACAAGAGCGCGGTTTTTATAGATCGGAGAATCAACATCTTCAATCAACTTAGAAATACGAAGAGACCACTCTTGGTGTCCCGAATCCTCTAAAAAAGCAGATATTGCTTTTCCTTGAGTTCGCACTCGGCTCACACCTGTTCTACTATTAACTGACATTGAACTACTAACCCCCTTGACCTTCATAGAAATAATCATCTTGTCGGGTAGTAAAAAGAACTGATTTCCACAGCGATCCGGTCGTATCAATCTTCTGACGCTCCCTTGTAGCGAGTGGAATAGGAATATGAACAAAGTGTCGGTTCCAATATCCAATTACAACATTCGTTTTACCAGACATCCCTGCATGCACTGCATTTTCCGCTAGGTGAGTACAAAATATTGCATCTGTACCGTGAGCTGCGATTGACCTAATAGAATAAGACGGGTCAAAATATTTTACCTCAACTGGTTGCTTTTTGTCTTTAAAATATTCTTTAATCCCTTGAGACAAGAACTCACCAATATCTCTTTTAAGTGCATTACCTGAGGCATCTTTTTCCACAGGAAGATCTTTGAAAAATTCTTGTCCAGCACCTTCAGCCACGACTACCACAGCATTATGAATTCCACTTTCAAAGCGCCGTTCAATAGCTGTGTATAAACCACTAGGACCTTCTAATTCAAATTTTTGTTCAGGAATCAAACAAATGTTGACTGACGAATTGGCAATAGAGGCGTTAGCGGCTATAAACCCTGAATCACGACCCATGAGTTTGACAAGCCCTACACCGTTATAGGCACCAACTGATTCAACTTGTGCTTGAGAAATTATCGGTCCCGCGGCATACACTGCACTTTCGAAACCAAAGGTTTTCCCAACATAATTCAAGTCGTTATCTATTGTCTTAGGTAAACCTACGACTGATATATTTAACTGACGGAATTCTATTTCTTGAACTATAGCTGAAGCACCACGCAGAGTACCATCACCACCTATACAAAACAAAATATCAATCCTGTGGCGAACCAAAGTATCCACCATGATAGACGGGTCTTGATGCCCACGGCTTGACCCTAACATAGTGCCACCACTCAGGTGTATTTGTCTTACATCATCGGGCGTTAGTGGAAGTAAGGCATGCCCATATTTAGGGACCAAACCTTCATAACCGTATTGTACACCATAGATACGTTTGACTTTATACTCATGATCTAGTTGTTGTACAAGTGATTTAATGACATTATTAAGCCCAGGACATAATCCACCACAAGTCACGATAGCTGCAGAGGTCGCTTTGGGAGAGAAATGAATTTTCTCTCTTGCACCCGCCTTTTCAACAGTGATGATGTCACCTTTGGCTAGCTGAGCTTTAATGTCGTTAGTCTTTGAACTATACACAATACGATCTTCATCATTTGTAAAGCGTCTATACATTAACGGAGAATCGATTTTTGATTCACCTAGTTGAGTAATCTCTAGTTCTTGGTTATGTGGATCTTCGGCTCTGAGAGTATGTCCCATAATTATTGTCCTTTAAATACAAGGTTATCAAGCCCATGTTCAGCCAGTTCAATTTCTATTTTTTCCCAAATTTTATCTTGTTCTTTTTGAGATGCTTTTTTGGGATCAAAATTTTTCCCAAATTTACGATGCAGTTGTTTACCGGCCATGCGTGCAAGTAATTCACTCCAAAAAACATCTTCACGGTGATCTTCATATAGCTCGACAAAATCTTCAGTGTTTTTTACAAAATCGGGATGTAATTCAATTTTTCCATCTTCGTCTTTAGATAATTCCTTGCCTATTTGAAGGCCAGCACTTGGGGCCATTGCTTGTAGAGTATCAAATAATGCTAGTATTTTTTCACCCATAGAATTTGCTTCTGAATCATCTAAACATTCGGTCGCATAACAGACACTCAATAGTAATGTTTTATATTGTTCAGTGGTGAGTTCTAAATTCATCAGGTTCATCCTTTTTTTATTGTTTTAAATTTTTTAAACTGTTGTTAACTTTTATTCTCATTTATCAATTTGAAATTGAACCTGAGTTTATTTTAAGTAAATGTTGAGATTTATCTTTTTCTTTTTTAACAGAATAATTTTTCAACTGAGCTTCTAAACTTCTTGTAGACTTAACAGATTGCATTTTTCTAATTGAATCCGATTTGATTTTTGCCATCGATTTATTTTTTTTAATTAGTTTTGATACAGGTTTGACTTGCATCTTTATATTTGAATCAAATTGAGTCACATCACTCTTGACAACAGAATCAATATCAGCTGTAGTAGAATTTTTCAACATCTGAGAATCGTTAATCATCATCTTATTATTAATTTCATCCATGACTCTTTCCGAAGTCATTTTTGCACTACTATCTCCTGGGGAAATGAACTCGAAAAACATTACACCATCGAGTGATTTTTGTCGTGACTTAAGATATAATGAAAAATCCATATCTACAACTTTATTTTTTTGGAGGCTGGCATGTCTCATTATTGGCATTTTACCCGGCTCAAGAATCAAGAAACCTGTGTGAGTGACCCACAACCAATCAAGCTTACCTATTAAGCCAAAACCAAGAATTTGAGGTTTACCATCCCAAGGTTTCTTAAACTTTTTCACTGCGCTATCAAGCTGTAAATATTTCAATGGGGTTTTAGGGTTTTCAACCTCAATTTTGATTTTCTTATATCCGTAAAACTTAGTTCGATTTGATATTCTGATACCTATAGTATCATTTTCAAATGACTTTAGATTAATCATTTCTGGATTACCATAGACCCAATCTTCCACAAAGAAATGTCTTCTTCTATGGTAATCAATCTGTCCATTCAAGTATCTTACTTTTTGAAGTTCACCTAAAATATCCACCGATTTTTTTGATAATGCAAGTGCCATGACACTCTCAATGTAAGTAACACAATCTACCTCTAAGGTGTTGATGAGGGGCTTTGTTTCAAGCTTAGCATACATACCTTCACCCGTTGGCCCCCCATGGCCGTATGGCCTATCCAAGAAGTAATTTGAAAACTTAAGAATCCTTTGATGATAGGTGCTGTTTAACCACTCTGTCCCGCCAAGCCCAACAATGTCTACTTGACGATGTAGCCTTCTAGCATCAATCATCGAGGGTCTTTCTCGGTCATAATGATTAGCCAGCTTAATCCAAATACTATCCGTCATTTTTCCAATTTTTGTATCTGATATTTTGTACTTATTAAAATAGAGAGAGATTGAAAGAGTGTCCCCTTGGCTGGTAAATAAATAACCATTAAGACCTTGAGATTGGTTTACAAAGCCAGACTTATACTTCACACTCCAAGGATATGTGAGTTCTTTGAGCCTTTGGCCAGAAACAGCAATCCGCGGTTCTGCCATAGATCTGATAAAATATTCTTTTCTTGGGTGCTTCAACATTTTATCTAAAAGAGTAGTCATTAATTTAGGGGTGGTTTTATTTCCATAACTCAGTCCACTACCATCTTCTATTTTGATTCTTGCAGTGTCTTTAGCCAAACCTAAACGCGCGAGAAATTCTTTTTCTGCCTGGACTCCCTTTGCAATAGAGGCCTCCTTATACTTGACGTATCCAATTTGGCGTAGTAAAGTTTCAGCGTGAAAATTTTGGGATCTTTGATTTATTTCATCTAACAAACTCAGCAATGGGACCCCTTCATGTTCAATTACTTCATTAAATGAAGTAATCATCATGAGTTCTTTTTTTTGATTTCTTTGAAGTTTTGATTTTTCAAAATAAATATTATAATCTGCCATTACTTTCATAAACGCACGCTTAAAGTATTCAGGTGCATCTCTAATGGGAAGCACATAGGATTTGGCTTGTCCACGGACCCCCATAGAGCCGCTAAGTGTGACTATATTTGAATCTTGGTCGTGTTGCATTTTCATTCGATTTCGCCGACCCTTAACTGTTTTGACATCAATCTTTACATCAACAAAGCCAACATCTGGCAGGATTTCAAGCACCACACTATCACCCACGTTTTCTCCTGGTAAAACTTTAATTGAAAAACAATTATCATTGAATGCTAAGCCTGACACTTCAGCTCCATACCATTTGTTATAAAATCTGTTTTCCCATGAAGTAGGTCGAGCAGGATCTTTAAAATAAGAGGCGTCTATTAGGATTTCACCCACAATTGTATCTAATCCAAGATCAGCAATTTTTTTAACCATTGGCTCAATACTTTCAAACGCTGATTTAAAATACCGTCCAGAGAAATTTGGATCGCCCCCCCCAATAATCTGTAATTCACCCTCGAGTTTGGATTTGGTCTGTATACCTCTTAATTGAATTCTTGTAATAGGACGCCAATCAAGATCCATTTCCTCAAGTGCTGTTGCTGTCGTAAGAACCTTCAACGTAGAAGCTGGAGTAAATAAACTGTCAGCATTAAAATCAATCAACTGAGAGTCTTTAAGATGGCTATAGACTGAGAGCCCTATAATTCCACCAGTCTTATTTGTGTCAAAGTAAGTCCATAAACTAGAATCAAGTGCGTGATTCAACATGACAGTGTCTTGTGGTTCTTTCTCGATATTTTCAAGGATTATTGTTTTATCAGTTTGTGATTTTACTTTTGATTTTACAGCATCTAGCGTCTTCAACTTAACTAAAGATGTGTTCGTTTCTTCAGCAAGAGCATTTGTTAATCCAAAGATTCCAACTAATATGGTTAAAATAAGCACAAATTTTAATTGGGTTTTCAAATGAAACCTAATCTTTCACTAAAGTTTTTAAAACTTCAAAATAAGTAGGAAATGTTTTAGATGTACATTTCGGATCATTAATTGTCATTGGAGTTGCCCCCATTGCTGCAAGTGAAAAACACATAGCAATTCGGTGGTCGTCATATGTGTCAATTTCTGCATGTAAAATTTTCTCTGGTGGGATAATCTCGATAAAGTCTTCACCCTCTACAACAGTTGCCCCCACTTTACGAAGCTCAGTAGCCATAGCACTAAGACGGTCAGTTTCTTTGACACGCCAGTTATAGATATTTCGAATTGCAGTAGGGCCTTTAGCAAAGAGAGCTGTGGTCCCAATAGTCATCGCCGCATCAGGAATATGATTACAGTCTACATCTATACCTTGAAGATCACCCTTGGTAACTTCAATAAAATTGGGTCCCCAATTGACGGTGGCTCCCATTTTTTCAAGTACATGCGCATACTGTGTATCACCTTGAACACTATCAGTGCCTACACCATAAACTCGAACAGTTCCACCACAGATTGCTGCAGCCGATAAAAAGTAGGACGCGCTTGACGCATCGCCTTCTACAAAAGCAACACCTGGTGATACATAAGTTGCCGGACTTACTTTAAAACTCTGATAGTTATCGTTCTCAACTTCTACTCCAAACTTAGACATCACATCAAGAGTAATATCAATATATGGCTTGGAGACAAGCTCGCCTTCAACGACAATCTCAAGAGGTGATGAGAGAAGTGGAGCAGTCATTAGAAGTGCAGTTAAAAATTGCGAAGAGATATTTCCGCGAATAGAAACTTTGCCACCTTTTAAAGCCCCAGCATTAATTTTGAGTGGAGGATAGTTTTCATCTTTAAGATACTCAATGTCTGCACCAAGTGGACGAAGTGCATCAATCAGATCACCTATAGGACGCTCATACATTCTAGGCTCACCTGTTAATATGACTTGACCGGCTCCCACACAAAGCGCTGCCGTAAGAGGTCTCATTGCGGTTCCTGCATTACCCAAGAAAAGTTCAACTTTATCTCGAGCAGGTAAAGGGCCAGCACAACCAACAACAACAACTTCGGATTCACCTGTTCTTTCCCATTTTACCCCCAATAGCTTTAACGCATTGAGCATATGACTGATATCATCAGAATCAAGTAGATTAGAAATCTTAGTCTTACCTTCAGCTAATGCTGCCAGTAATAGAATTCGATTGGAAAGTGACTTCGATCCAGGAATGGTGATTGTACCATCTACTTTTGTAATAGGGTCTAGTGTGAGTTGTTCCACGGAAGGCTCCTTCAATATATTTTTAATTTAACATTTAAACGTGATAATCGACAACGCGACCTTCGCTCACAACGGACCCAATAAATTGTGCAACTTTCACATGTTCTGGATGAGCTGCGTATATATTGAGCGCTTTTTCTGATTCAAAAGTCGTATAAAGAGCCAAATCACAAGCAATTTCGCGGCCAGAGAAATTCTCACCCACCTCGAGTTCTAAAATTTCAGGAATTTGAGCAGGAAGAGCTTTAAGACTAGCAATTACTTTTTGGACGTTTTCATTTTTAGCAGCACCTTCAGCCTCATCTTTGAAGCGCCAAAAGACGATATGTTTTACCATTTTATGAATCCTTTTCTTTTTTACACAAGATAGCAAAAATCAATTGTTATTATTCTCTTATGGCACGTATTCAAATTCAAATATTAATAGATGACTCTTGTCGCCTCAATCCTCAGGATGCAGGTGGCATGATTGTCGTTCGCCAAGGCGAAAGTGAAGCAAGAACTGACTATCTTTTGGTCGATTATTGGCTTATGCAGCTCATTGATGGACTAAATCAAGGCAAAAAGAAGGCTTTAGGCCTTTTAGGTGATGGAAATAGCGAAACTTGGATAGATTTCGCTGAAGACCGTACTTCTGTCAAAATACACCTCGCAGGTCCGATGGTTTTAATCGAAATGGGTGAAGCTTCATTTAAGACTAACATAGCAGAACTTGAAATTGAACTTCGCAAGGCTGCTAAGGAATTTGTGGAAAACTATCGTGGTGGAGAAAATTACGACGTGATTCCAAGTTTTCGGGTCATTGAGAATTTTGTCACGGGTGAAACCTAATACTTTTTGATATTTTTAACCTATCAATGGTAGGTATTCCAATACATTATATCTAAACCGCTCAATTTCCCTTTATTTGAATCTTGCCAAATTGCATCCCACACTTTGGCAGTATAAGTCCAATCTAAATGAAGCTTTTCACTTAAATAAAGTTCAGTCACAAGAGATTCGGACCTTATTGTCGGTATTGCATAGCCTTCACCCAAAGCTCCTCTATGAATTACAAACTCATTGCCACTCCACACTAGAGGTCGCTCTCCTATAAGCTCTAACTCCTCATTAAATTTTTGAAGTTGTTTCATCAAAGATTTTTGGTTGACGATAAAATCAGGAACTACTTGAACTGCAATGACTTTTGTTTTGAGTCCTGCAAGTTTGAGTCCTGCAATTAAACCAACTGCTGAACCTGTTGTGCCACAGGCAATATATAAGAGGTCTGGTTCCACAACAAGACGTTGGTCAATCTGTGATTTGAGTTCAAATGCAGCATTGGTATATCCCCAATGAGAAACAGGATGAGTACCTCCTGGCGAAACCCAGAATACTTTTGAATCATCCTCTACCAAATGGTATAAATCTTCTAAACTGGGAAATGGCTTCTCAAGTGGTATATCTTTATCAGTCCAAATATTCGTTTTTAATTTTTTGTGCCAGTTCAGGTTTTCTTGAACATAAGAAGCGTCCATCTGTCTTTTTAAAAAGACAGAACAATTCAAACCAAATTCTCTAGCAATAAGAGATGTTGCTACACAATGGTTTGAACCTTCAAAGCCAATACTCACCATATGATCAAATTTTGCACGTTTTCCTAATTGAACCTCTTGCAAGGCACAACCCATAAGAAATTCAAATTTTCGAATTTTGTTACCACCAAATTCAGGGTGAGTTTTAGAATCATCTTTCAGCCAAAGTGACTTTGGTGGGGATGTATGTGATTTTGATATTCTTAAATGTTCATTTAAAAGTTCACGCACTGGTGTGAAAGATTCAATGATTGATACTTTAGGTCTATTGGCTTGTAGTTTTGGAAATTTTTCGTAAATCGGAGTTGAGTTTACAACAATGTGTATATGGTAAGACTCCTCATCAATTAATAGTTCAGAATAAGCACTATTGATATGCCCCATTGAATCTATGGAAGTATCACTCATTTCAAAACTTAAATTATTTATTGATGAAGTACTTTCTGACCTCACATTTCCTTGAAGATTTAAATGTTTCAAAGTTGATTGACTCAAAAAATTCAACAAGGTTGAACCTCGGCATTTAAGCCATGCTTCTTTAAAAGTCCACATCTGATAAAAGGTTTCAATTTGTGTTGTATTTGATTGAGAACTTTCTTTTCCCATTGCCAATAAAAGGTTAAATTCGTCTTCATGGAAAAAACGACTTGCTAATCTGTTTACATCTCGAGTTTGATGAAACTCTATATCAACACCAATAGGTTCATGACTACAAACAATAATTAATAATTTACGACTATGAGATATCGAGAAATGAAAAGCACGATCTTTTAGAAATGGCTTTCCTTTAGAATTGTAATCAATCACAATGTCTGAGGGTTGTGATAGAAAGGACGTATTTGAAATGTTACGTCTTTGATATTCTTTAAATAATGCGCCTCGAATCAGTTGTCTTTGAAGTAGATACTCAGTTTTTAACTTCAGCTGACTATAACTGTTAGCCCGTATTTGCTCTAACTTTGAATAGCTAAAATTTTCAATCAAAGTTTCATTTGAAAGGTTGAATTGATAATGTTGAAGTAATTTTATTTCCATCAAACAAATTTAGCTAAAAGCATGCGCGAGTGAATAAAACTCTGCGATAAAGGTTTCTTCTATAACGCAATAAATACAAAGAAAGACGCTTTGGAAGCGTCTTCTCTTTTTTTTGGAAAAAGATTCTTGAACTATGGCACCCGTCCTTTATTTGGAAGCCTTTCGCTTTTGAGCCTTCTCCCTATGTAGTTGGAGGTGGAGGATTGGTTGAGTTTGATTTATTTGACCATAACGGTCAGTGGCTCCTGTGGACTCTGCCTCACTGGAATCTTGAATAATTAACTCGCCATCTCTCTCTCTCTCTATGTAGAGATTATGTAAATGCCCTACAACTTCACGGGCGTCTTTTGCAATGCTTTTGCGCAAGGATAAATGTATAAGAATGAGGCCCAAAACTATAATAGCTAATACACCATTCAAAATTAAATTATTATCCATTGTGCGCCGATGCCTCCCGTTCACGAAGTTGAGGTTTACAAACGTCTCTCTATATATATTGAATTTTTTACAAGCCAAAGTCAAGAAAAAAATTGAACTCTCTGTAAATTTATTTTGATGAGGTTATTACAGTGAGGTTATTTCATCTATTTTGGTAAATAATTTTGGCCTTTAAGTTCGACTAATGGAGTGTTGATTTGACCATCAATTGAGACCCAATAAATGTGTCGTTCACCTTCAAATACTCTTTCATAAAGAAACCCATCTTTATCTTTGAGACTATATGCTTGAGGGTTTTCTTCACTAGAAAATCCAGTCTGTTTAATAAGTTTTTTAGATGTCTGAGTTGAGATGTGAATCAAATTCAAATCTTGAATTTCATCACCAGAACTATAAAGTAAATAAGCACCGTCTTTAGACCATGTCATTGATTTCACTCGTGCACCATCAGTTAATTGTAAAGTATCGCCTAAATTCACATCAAACAAAATTATATCAGCGCCACGAAGCATAGGGTCTTCTTGCTTGGACTCACCTAGATAAGCCAAGTAAAGACCATTAGGTGAATAAACAGGCGTGTGAGCGTATTGGTCTTGAGGGTTAACTCTTAGATGAGCCTTAGATCGTAAAGACCAATGTTCGACCCATGAGTCATCAGAAGATGTCCAATGAGTCGCCATAAATCTAGCATCCGAACTAAATATGAAGTCGTTAAACTTGCCCCATTCTTCTTGTAAAAAAAGCGTTGATTCTAATCCACTTGGGCGAACTCGATTTAAACCTTGAAGACCTTTAGAATTAGTAAATCGATAAAAAATCCAATTTTCAAAAGGATCAAAGCGGACTTGCTCAACAATAACATCATCAGGACTAATAGATTGTGAACGCTTATCAATCGTATTTTGAATAGAAAGAACTTTCGTGTTCTCTACCGACTCCACAAAAGCAATTCGTCCACGAGAGACTGACAGTTCCGCTGATACATATTGTTGTGGATGATGATTTACTCTATAATCAAAATTCTTTATTTGATCTTTAATATAAAGATCAAATAACTGAGGCTTATCTTCTGGCTGGAGCTCATCACTATGCAAGAATAAGAAATGAGATTCATCACGAGGAGTCCACTTGTTTAGTACATCTTCCGGGGCCCGAATTGAATCCTGTAAGAATTGTTTCATTTGAGAATCTGGCTTGACACCAGAATTTAGTTGAACCATTTGATGATCGTAATTTAAAAGATCACTTCCATCAAAATAGAATCTAAACAATCCAAGCTCTCCAATCGATGCTGAAGCTAAAACCCCTTTGCCTACTGACTCTGATTGAGCCATCCCTTGAGCACATATTACGAGATCTGCATCAAAACCTGACTCAAGAAGTTTTCTGGCTTTTCTAGCGTCTACATTCCACACAAAGACTGTCAAAGCAAACTCGTCAACATGATGTTTCTTTTTCATTGCCTTGAGCTCAGTTTCAAATAACTCTTGTGCCTTTGTTGCTGTGAAAGTTGAGTCATTCACACCCATCACAAATACTAAACGTCCATCGGCATTGATTACTCTACTTGAAGGGGTTTTATTATCCTCTCCAATCCAAGCTAATTTCATCGGATGAAATGGGTTAGTGACTTCTTGCCCATTGACATAACTTTTTTGCTGAGACACACTCGGATCCCAAAGTATAGCATCAAAATTTAACATATTAAGTCCACCCATCAAAAGTGAATCTCGTTCAAAATTTCTCACTGGGGCAGCAAAACGCCCCACATCTATACTTAAGTTTATCGGGTATCTTTTTTTGAGATTATTCAATGCTTTCATTCGACGAGAGAAACCACCAATTAAAACATCGCCTCGCTGATGATCAAATAGTTGGCCCTTGATTAAACCCGAATAAATAATTGCGATATAATCTTTATCTTCGACCTTGGCTTGTATGCGACAGTGTTGAAGAATTGAAGTCGCTTCTATGGAGTTGGGGTTTTTCTCAATTAAGGCTTGAGCTAACATCGCTGCTTTATCACAATCTCCTTCAGCATACCAAGCACGAGCTTGATCAATGAGCGGCAAGCGCTCACGCGTAGGTCTTTCAAATAAGGCAAACTTTACACCTAAGAGATGCTCAAAGCCAAGAAACCCATGGTACTTTGTTCCGTAATCAAAACGAAGTGTACTCACTTGCAAGCCTAGTCCTCCGGAAAGTCCTCTAAAATATCCAGCTTCTTGATCATTGAAAGAATATTCTTTACCGGCTCGAACATATAGCATGTTTTGGATTTTTTGTTCGAAACCTACATGTCCGCTAAACATTCCATCATTAGATTTAGTTAGACCCAAGTTCCAGCCATATAGATCCACAATATTAGGGCCCATTGGCTTACCTACACTCCAACGAATCATCATAGGAAACTTCTCACGTAACCGTGCACCGGGGCGATTACTTTTGGCTCCGGCTGATATATTATGTAAAGAAAGTGAATTGACCAATTCCCACCTTAAATTCCATTTTAATCCAACATCTGCAGAGAAGCCCATCGTATTAACATCATCAAGTAGTGCGTTTAAATAATATAAACTCGCACCTAGAGAAAAAACTTTCGGCACAACCTCATAACCTAAAGCGGCGCCAACCATAAATTCAGTTGAACTATAGGCGTAGCTATCTTCATTAATATCACGGCCGTTTTCAATATCTCCTGTCCAAAGTCCATTTGTCAAAAAAGCAACGGTGCGGCCTTTGCCCCAGGGGATTGTCGTAGTTATCACATCTTGATTAAACTCACCATAGACCGAGGCATGATTAAAGTTTGTCCAATAGCCGTTGATTTCAGCTAGACCAGCAGGGTTCCACCACATTGTCATGGGTCCATTTTCCATGGCACCCAAATTACCACCTAAGGCGATACCACGTGCATCAGGGTTACGCTTAAGGATAGGGAATATAGTTGTGCCCACTTCTGAATCATCAAAAGAGCCGAGTCCATCCCAAGGGTTATTTGCATGAGAGACTCCCAGGCTAAGACCTAGTATCAAACACATAAATGCCAAAAAATGAGTCTTATGTTTCCGTTTTAATCGTACCATCATTTTTGTATCGGTTAATTGATGCTAGAAGTTGAATTTAAAGCTCAATAGTTGCTTGATTGCTCTAAAATATTACAATCAAGCAGCTTTATTTTGATTCAAATAAAATTTCAAGCCTTGCAAAGGCATTCTCAACACACTGTAAGTAAATAAAAAAACATAAGCAACATTTTGCCTATGCTTTACCAATTAGTAGAGGGGTTTAAATAACAACAAAAAGCCAATCTTAATCAATAAGATTGGCTTGTATCAAATTTCAGGAGATTAACGGAGCTCGAGAGTCTCGTTTTGGATATTTAGTCCAAGGATAATTTCCATTGCTTCCGGTTCATCAGCGAAATCAATTACAAGGCCAACTTTCTTGTCTTCATCCTTTTGTTTTTCAAAATGTACGATATCGTACACCTTGACAGGAATAGACGCTGCGTCTGTAATTGGTATATCTATGACCATACCTTTATTGATAGGTCCTTCTTCGACCTTGCCTTTAAAAACGATACTTTTGTCATCGTCCATTATAGAGGTCTTTTTAATGCGAAATCTTGCCATTTCGTCTCTTCATCGTTAGAATGAATAATTTTAAAACCAAGCCTTTGTGACTTGATTCGGATAATTTAATTTTATTCACAGGATTTCAAAAGGTTTCCTTTGAATAAATGAACTAAATTTGAAATTAATGAGCAAATACTACACTTTAGGGCGAATTCCCTACCTAGTTTGTGCCCCATTTTTCCATAATGAGGTCAAAGAGTCACACTTTTCCTATAAAAGTGGTTCTCCAGCGCAGTGTAATCGCTTGCTTTTTGATGGATTTGTTCAATCGGCGCCTTCAAGTTCGATCGAATACGCTAAAAACCCGACACTTTACCAAATCAGTCCTCATTTTTGCACCGCTTCCAAAGATGCTATTGGATCCGTCATCTTATTTTCACAAAAACCCTTCGAAGAAATTCAAAGCGTCCTACTCACTCAAGATTCTGAGACTTCCATTTGCTTATTGGATATTCTTTTCAAAAAATGGCGTAATCAAGAAGCCATCTTGGTTGCTGAGCGTGATTCTCAACCTCGACCTCAGGGCCAGGCTCCTCAGCTACAGGATGCCAAACTCCTCATAGGTGACCTTGCGCTTAAAGAATCCCTCAATGGCCAATGGAAGTACCAATTTGATTTGGCGAGCCTTTGGGTCAAATGGACCGGACTCCCATTTGTATTTGGTTTGTGGATATTCAGGAAAGATTGGTCAAAGGCGACTAAAGACATAGAAGGCACTTTAGAGAACCCTTGCCATGATATTCAAGTCGACCACAAGTATTGGCACCAAAAACTGAATCAGGCTATTGAAGACTTTGAAACAGACCCAATTGGCGTATATACTCGTTGGAGTAAATCTTATCCACAGACTCTCAGTCAGACCCAAGCCCTAGAATACTTCAATAAGATTAATTATCGCCTAGGGGCATCTGAAATAGAAGGCCTTAAACTCTTTTATCAATATGCCTTTGAGTGTGGTCAGATTCCAGCCATACCTGAAATTGATTTTTTGAATATTTAGGCGATACTATTATATCAGATTGTATCAAGTTCCATATGCGTAGATGAGCCCACTTTCTTAGATTGAGGCCATCGGAATATGAATAATAATCATAAGCCCTGGATTTACATTCTTGGCTTCGATCTTCATCTTCATTTCATCAGAGAATTTCTTGACAAGCGACAAGCCAATACCTGTTCCTGAAGTCGACCTTATCATTTCATTTTCTACCCTATAGAAAACTTCAAAAATCTTACTCACTTCAGATGAAGGCACACCTGGTCCAAAGTCCCGAATTCGAAGTTCAGTATAATCTTCTTTCAGCTTCGTTTGTATTTCGATTTTTTTCTTCGGGCTATTAGCACTGAACTTAATAGAATTCTCTACAATGTTCACCAAAATCTGGATAAAAGCATCCTTATCCAGCATATGAACAGTTACTTCCTCTTTGAGATTAAATTCAACCTCAAAACCACGTTGTTCCAAATTCTTATTCCAGGTGTCTCTGTAGCCATAAATCAATTCACTTAGCACATAAGGCTTAAGCTCCACACTCCACGAGTTTCTCTCTATCTTAGAAAGGTCTAGAACGTTTTGTATGAGTCGGCTGAGTCGATTTGACTCTGAAGAAATTTTAGCATAATAACTTTGGCGTTTCTCTTCATTGGCTACAAAGCCAATCTCTAACATCTCACAATACATTCGAATTGCGGTCAGTGGGGTTTTGAGTTCGTGGCTCACAGCCGAAATAAAGTCTGAGCGTTTTCTTGACATACTCACATGAGTATTTGCCAATTTATAAATCGCCATTGATCCCATACCAAGGAGTAAAGTAATCAAGACAGCTAGGATATATATAAGAATAGCGCCAGGAGGTGAGCCGATCTGGGGCAGACCAATATCAAGTGTAAGATTATCAAAAGGTGCTTTGAGTTGTGATTGATAAACACCCTCATATTTTAACTTTTTATCTTGAAAAGTCATGAGTACTTGATGAATATTTGAGAACCTCATAGCAAGCTCATTGTTAATAGAAAGCTCGAGTTGTCGAGATACTATTGAGTTAAGGTATAAAGCCACATTGACTACAAAACCTTGGACATAACGCTCACCACCTTTAAATACATCTCGATGAAATATTAAATGATGCTCACCCACGAGAACTTTAAATGGATGCACTTCTACACCATAAAATTTAGCATCAATTTGTGGTTGTGCCTTAGCTTGAACCTGATTGGTGAGTTCTTTGATTAAGACGTTACTTTTAGTATGAGGTTGAATCACTTGAGAGATATCTGCATCATCCACCTCTGATTCTACCTCAAAAACAAAATCTGCTTTTTCTGAAGACGATTCGAAGCGAGCATCTGAATTGTCATCATTTAATTTGGTGATTTGTAAGCCACTAAATTCAACGCCTTCGATATCCACACCTGAGATATTTAACTTCTTTGTGGTTACCTTTTTAACCACATCAAGATCTTGTAACTTATGGGCAAGAATAATTCGTCTAACTTTATCTTTGGCAATGAGTCGATCTGACTTGGCTTCAATTTTTAATTGAGCTAGATGGCCATCGGGGACAAATGGAGTGCGAACTTCGCCATCTGGTTCAATCTGAAAGTGCCCTAAGAGCCCTACAAATGAGCTTTTGGCTGGAAACTCAGCTAAAGGGGAAAGAGCTAGCCCTTCGCCACCAAGTACTTCTATGGCCATTAAAAATCGGTATTCGGAGTAGGAACGAATACTTTCTCGTTTAAGATCTTGGGCGATTGTTCTATTAATGGACTTTAGTATAATGCCTGCTTTGTCGCGAGTCGCTAAAATCCTCTCAGATTGGAGCTGATCATAGGACCCGTTTAAAAGAACAGTAATAGGGATTGCCAGAGCAATAAAGAAGATTGCCAGGTATATTTTGAGCTTTAACATGAGGTCTTAGCCCTCTAATCCTGTTCTCAGCTGATACCCTTGTCCGCGAAGCGTGATTAAATAACGCGGCACCGCAGGGTTGACTTCAATTTTTTTACGAAGTTTAGTAATGTGAATGTCTACTGTACGAGTGTCTACAGTGTCTGCATTTTCATAACCCCACACTTCACGGAGTAGGTCCTGTCTTGAAACAACCACATCATGATTTTTGTTGAGGTATTCTAGAATTTCAATTTCTTTACGAGTAAATGGAAATTGTTCTAATCCTCGAGTCCCTGAATATTCTCTGAAGTGAATAACTAACTCACCCAACTTAAGGTGATTTTCAGCATCAATTGTTTTTTTAGAACGGCGAAGTACCGCTTCCATACGAGCAAAAAGTTGTGCTATTGAAAATGGTTTATTAACATAGTCATCAGCACCTAATTTGAGGCCTTCGACGATATCACCTTCGGATGTTTTGGCCGATAGAATAATAATCGGTAGCTCACGATTGACATCACGGATTTTATTACAAACGGTGAATCCATCCATCTTAGGGAGCATAATATCCAGAATCACTAGATCAAAACGACCACTCAGAGCAGCCTCTAATCCACTTTCACCATCAGCACAGTGTATAGCTTCATAGCCTTTAAAAATACAGATGTCAACAAGACCCTCAGCAATTGCCGGTTCGTCTTCTACTATTAACACTTGATACTTATTATTTGACATATTATACCCCTTATCTGACATCTTGATACTGAATAAACTAAATGGCCTTCCCCCAAAGAGGAAAGCCGTAGCTTGTAAAAAAAGCTTTACTTTATTTAGAAAGCGATGCCACCACCAAGCTCAAACAAAGCTCCTTGGCTCACTGCTTCATGAAGATCGCCAAAATAGTATTTAGAGTTTGCGTAGATCGCAAATGGGATGATAACTGGTTTAAAACGAATACCCGCTTGAACATGTCCACCCACTGCTGTAGTGAAACCATCGGAAGCTAATTTTTCAGCAATTTTCTCAGCCACTTGTTCTGGACTAGTTTCTAGGTCAGCTTCAAGTGTTGGGTTTTTAGTCAAAAAATCTTTTACAAATGCTTTATCAGCAATTGGAGTTCCAGCAAAATAAGAAACACCCGCGCCTACATAAGGGGTTAACATAGGAATCACATCAAAGACAGGGTAGTTAACCGTTAAATCACTCACTGCTTGAAAATAGTTCGGAACTGCAACGCCCGCGAAATCAAAATCAGGGCTCAGTGCCACTTTTTCAGATTTTTTATTATCTGCATCAGAGAACTGAAGGTCAGTTGAGTAATTAGCAAAGTTGATATTCATTGAAGCTTCAATATCTATCACAGGAATGATGTCGATCCAAAATTTAAAGCCGAATCCTTCCATCTTTGTCACTTCACCTTGAAACAAATTAACTTGACCTGTTTTATCAACTTCGTTTCTTAGCTCCCACGCGGAGTTCTTTGCATCAATCGTGTGAAATGCTGGAGCATAATGTGCACCAAGACCAAATATTGCAAATGATGGCGCCGCCATCATCGCGGAAACGATTGCTGCTTTAGTTATTAAGTTTTTCATGTTTTTCTCCTAAATTTTTCTCTTCTTGTAAATATAATCAATCTTCAGAACAAGACTGGTTACGGCCTTGACCTTTTGCTTTATAAAGTCTACGATCGGCGATGTCTATGAGTGTATTAGTATCCGTATCATCAGAACTTATTTTTGAGGCAACCCCAATACTTACAGTGACTTTAATCTCTTCACTAGCATGATCTGCTATTGTAAAACTATGTTCTTCTATGTTACGGCGTATCTTTTCGGCCACAATAAGGGCTCCTTGAAGGCTTGATTCATGAAGAATTACCACAAATTCCTCTCCACCGTACCTAGCACAAAAGTCAGTATCTCTTAATGGCTCTTCAATACGCCTAGCGACACTTTGTAAAACTAAATCACCCACGCTATGACCGTAAGTATCATTGAACTTCTTGAAATGATCAACATCTATCATGAGAAAACCCATACTTCGATCATGACGTTTAACTAATGACATCTCTTGGTTGAGACGAGTTTTAAAAGCTCGACGATTAGCCAAATTAGTCAGTGGATCCACCCAAGCAAGCTTTTCTAGCTCAAGAACTTTGTCTTGAAGCTCTAATTGAAGCTCATGAATATCTAGATGCATGTTGAGGCGAGCCAATAACTCACCTTTATGAAATGGTTTTAATATGAAATCGGTGCCTTTATAATAAAAGAGGCGAGTCTTTTCATTAGCATCATCAGATGCACTCAATATGATAAAGGGGGTGTTCTTTCCAGGTTGCATTTGACGAAATTTGCGTAAAATTTCTAAACCATCCATACCTGGCATGCGTAAATCAGCCAAAACAAGATCAATCTTTTGGTCAGGCTCAAGTAAAAAATCAATCGCTTTAAAAGAATCAGTGTACTCAATGAGCTGTACGTGGGTATCCTCAAAAATATGCTTCATTATAGAGTGCGCAAATGATTCATCATCTATCAGTAAGAATCTTTTATCTGACCAATCGTATTTTCTACCTTGTAACAAGAGACCCCCGCATAACTTGCAGATTAAATTACAATATTATTAAGAGAATGCATGCAAAATAAAGCAAATGATTCCATGAATAAAGCAATATTTAGCGATTTTACTAATATTTGGGTCTACCCCAATCCACACCATGTAGAAAGCAAAAACCCCTATTTAACATTGCTTTACAAGGGGCTTCAAGTTTTAAGCTTCCCTAAATGGAGTATTATACTCCCAATCATGGCTCTTTTGAGTCCCAAATCACTAGTTCATCACCACTGGTTTGAATTTCGTTCTGGATTTGGGTTCACACGTTTAGTCTTTAGACTTTTCATACTCCTACTTTACCGACTCTGTGGTGGTACGATTTATTGGACTATTCACAATATCCTCCCACACGATGCTCCGATGCCTGGTTTGCAACAAAAATTAAGAACTATCATGGCCAACTTGTCTCATGTCGTTTTGGTGCATCATCTAAGTCATATTTATTTGGTGCAAAAATATTATCATCTCAATTTGGATAAGATTCAAGTATTACAACATCCTGATTACGAATTGAGCCTTCAAAGCTCCATTCCCGATGAATGTGTCGCTACTTTTAATGAGAGATATCCTGAGAGATTTATCCTTATTTATGGCCAAGTAGCTCCTTATAAAAATACCTTGAAAATATTACAGGCACTTAAAGACCACAAAGTTATCGTTGCAGGTCTTGCCAAAAATACAGACCTTCTGCACAAAAACTACACTGCAGAAGTTAACGAATGGGTTGATTCAAATGACTCACATATGTGGATCAATCGTTTTGTTAGCCGAGAAGAAGAAGCGTGGTTACACCATAATTCACTTGCCGTTGTCTTTGGTTTTGAAAAAATTTTATATAGTGGCGGTGTGCATCTAGCTCATCAATATCAAAGTCAATTTGAAAACCGACTTCAATCCAAAATAATTCTTCCGAAGTACCCTAGCCTAGAATTGTACTCGAAGGTACATTCTACAACATCACAAACTTATTATTATGAAAACTTCTCAGAAATTAGAGACTTAGTAAATGCTTAATTTTATTAGAAAAATATGGAGTCTTGGTGCAGGTCAAATTCTTTTGAAGGCATCTAATCTTTGGGTCTTCTGGTATTTAGCTGACATCGGTGGAGCAGCGACTTTGGGTTTGATTGTTTTGGGTGCTGCCCTTTTAAAATACACGACTTTAGTCAGCGATCTAGGATGGAATATCACTAGTCTGATCGAAAGTACTCGCGATAACTCCAAGTCCAAATCCGCAGAACTTTACAGTTATAAATTAGTTTGGTCAATCCCCGTCATCGGCATAGTCAGTGCTTTAATTTTTGCATTTACCGATGCAGGTATGATGAGACAGATCGCATTTTGGTATGTCATGTCAAGTTTCTTTGATGTTTTATTTCCAGATTGGTACTTCCAAGCCAAGCAAAAATTTCACTATATCAATCAGGTTAGAATAAGTGCACAAATTGTTTTTGTCGCTCTCATATTTACTCAAGTCCACTCAGGCGAGGATTTCCATCTCGTTTCTTTTTTCTATTTTATATCTCATGTTGGCATGCTACCGTTGATGATTTGGGCAGCTAGTCGTGTTGGTTTTGGCGGTTATCACCCTAAGTATTTATTTCAATCTTTTAGTCATGGGTTTAATACTCGTTTTAAGAAGTGGTTTCACCAATCATTTCACATAGGCATGAGTCAAGTTTTTCTTTCAGTCAGCCTTCATTATGGAGCACTCATCCTAGGGCTTGTCGCAGAAAACAACCTTACAGGTAATTTTGGATTTGCACTAAAAATTCTCGGCGCCGCTATGATAGTTGATCAAATAATTCATTTATTTCTACTCTCAGGACTGCAATCAAAATTCAAAGAAAGTTATTCATATCTGCAGCTAGCTACCTTCTTCTCTTATATCACATGGTTGGGGACTCTTCTTGTTGTGGCTTTGCCAATTGATTTTATTTATCACTTCATTGCACCAGAATTTAAAAACTTAGCTAGTGACTTTAGAGTTCTTTCTTTGTTTTTACCACTGACAATTTTTCATAGCTTTGTCCAAACCTGGATTTTCCATCAATTCACTGGATATAAAATATTTAAGGTGAGCCTTTATTCTGCCATTGCACCATTTGTTATCATGACTACCACTGCTTTACAAGATCCTGAGTCTATGCCTCAAGCGATGATCTTGAGTGAGTTTTTATTAGTAACATTTTTATCTTATTTTGCGTTTGACAAACAATTTAAAGCAATTTCTGTTTGGCTATTTACCTTGGGGCCGATCAGCTTGTATCTTGTCAATCAATTTAATCAATATTCTTGGAGTTCCAAAATTGTGCTACCAATTATTATTATCAGTTTAATTTCAATATTCCACCCACTTAGACCCACTCTACCTCAAACGAAACCACTGTTAAAACGATGGAAAAAACTCAACAAATAATCTTAACGAGTTCTCATGAAAGAATTGAATTTTCTCTATGGACCCTAGGGCTTCCTTATCGTGTATCCACTCTCAATGAGATACTTGAATTGGATGTGGTAAAACTATCCATAAATGTTTTTATTTGCTTTTCTTCCGATGAAGAAGAGACTCTTTTAGAAAGAGATAATCAGTGTTTAATTTTTAGAGTTTTTGAAAATACTACTGAGGGTTTAAAATCTAGCTCAAAAAAAGTGACTCACTCTTGGGATCTTTCTCAGCTTCCATTTGAAGTCGGTTTTCCTCAATTGAACTGGTGCTCTTCTCAAGATCATTTAAACTCGGAAAAAATGAATTCCTCGCATGTTAATTGGAAATCATGTGGTGATACAATCATTGGCAGTAGAACTTTCATATATTGGGGTTTGAACTTTCAAGCCATATTTGATCTTCAATCCACCCAAAGTTTAGCTTTTGGTTACGGACATAAAGAGGGTGGCCAACCTAATCAAAGTAGATGGCCCCACGAAGAAGTTAGCTCTCTTGATCGCGGGTCAGTTCTTATTTTGTTTCGTGAGAGTCTGAGATATTTACTTTCATCTAAAGGCATACCACTTCACTATTTACCTGATTATCCTCAGGGCTATGAAGGAGTATTCTTGTATCGCATTGACACTGACGGTGCAGATTTTAATTCATTAAAACACTATGTTGATTTACTTGATGAAAACCAAGTCAAGGCGACTTTGTTCTTGGATACAGCCCCTATTGAAAATTCCATCAATCAACTGGAATTACCTTCAAATTCATCTCAATTTGAGTTTCCACTTCACTGGGAAAAGCATGAATGGGGTGTTCATTGCTACCAACATAGGACCTTGGCTGATATGAAGATGAACGAGAAAAACTTTAAACAAGGAAAAATATTAGCAGAGCAGTGGATTCAAAATTTTGAATCTTCAGAATTACAACTCAAAGGTCATGCTGCTCCTTACGGACTCCATCCTCAAGGATTAGGAGAGCTACAAAACCAACTCGGTTTTGAATATGGATCAGAATTTTCTTTTGCATATGATTCATTTCCACTTCACTTAAATAATGACAAATATCAAAAGCTAGGATGGCAGATTCCTTGGCACCCAATATGTCCGCATAGTTTGATGAATTCTCAATTGGATGTATATTCTTGGATGAAATATTTTACCGATCTTGGCACTCAACAATTTAATTTATCACTTCCTCAGACATGGTATGACCATCCCATGCACAAAGATCTTGAATCTCTAGAAGTGTGGATAAAATTTCTTGGATTATGGGTTCAAGGCCTAGCTCCTCATTCTAAAAAACTCTGTGTTATGACGGCTCATGAATATCTCAATTGGAGACAAAATGAACGTTATCATGCTACTCAAATTGAATGCCCGACACCTCAAAAAATGAAATCCGAGCAAAATCACATAAATTGTCGTAAATTTAATCTCAGACAATGGAAGCAATCTTTGCTTCGTAAACATTTTTACAGAAATTAATATGAAAATACTTTGGGTCATACCTCACGAATTTGAAGTTGTAGGTGGAGGAGCTTGGAATCAAGTTAACTCTATGTTTAAAGAGTTTCAAATATTGACCAAAGATAATAAGATCAATATTATTGTCGATTTCCTCAGACCAGGTGTGAATATTAAAGACTATGACTTAGTTCATCTTTTTCGATCAGACCCTAGCCTTCATAATCTGACTCTCTACTTAAAAGGTCAGAATATTCCTTACTGGATAACACCTATTTTTTATTCCGATAAGAGCCCAACTCTTATTAAGACTCAAATTCAACTAGGGCGCATGAGTGAACACGTTTTTTCTGGTTGGAAAAACCAATTTCAAACTGCTCAAGAAATGATTTTGGGTGCCACCAAAGTATTACCTAATACTCAAGCTGAAGGCCAGCTTCTCGTGGATTCTATGAAGCTTCCATCAAATCAAATTGAAATTTTACACAATGGTATTCATCCTGAATTTTTTGAGGATTTCCAAAGTGATGATGAGACTCCTTTTAAGGAATACGATATTTCTACTGGTATGTTTGGGAATCCTCGAAAGAACACTCTTAATCTTTTGAAGGCTTATAACAAAACTCATGGTAAAGGGAAAAATGCTCGCAACCTTATTCTGGTGGGTTCGTTTAGCCAAGGCTCATACTCGCGTCAGTGTCGTAATCTCATTTCACAATCAGATAATATTAAACACTTCCCATCAATGGATTCCAAATCAGTGGATTACAAACAGCTTATATCCAAAGCATCTTATTTTGTCATGCCCTCTTTATTTGAAACTCCAGGACTTGCAGCTTTAGAGGCTTGTGCCTTGAAAACTCAAGTCGTCATTACTGCATTTGGAGGAACACGAGAATACTTTCAAGAGAATGCAGCTTACTTTGAGGATTTGTCTTTTGGTGGGATCTATCGAACAATTACCGCTCTCCCAAAAAACAAAATATCCCTAAGAAATCCAGAAGCATTTGAGATTTATAAATGGAATCATGTGGTCAAAGATTTGTTGGAAGTCTATCTTCGTTACCTTAGCTAATTATTTTAATTTAACCCATTGCATCAATGAGGTTATCAATCTCAGATTGATCTAAGATTTGACCCGCTTCACCGCCCCCAGATTCGCTGCCAGCTGCTTGAGAATCATCAACAGCTTCTGCAGAAGTGTTAAATTGGGCGACTTGTCCCGTGCGATGCTCTTGATAAAGTGCGACAAAATTTGGAAATGGCATCATATAGTTATAGCGAGGATCAGAAACGGCCGTTTGCCATGCTATTTGATCATCAAAAAGCCAAGGTATATAATGTGGCATAATCGCCATGTTCAAATCTCCTTTGAGCTATAAACTCGCTCATCAATATTGATACCTTATATAATGTACCCTAATCTAAGGCAATAAATCAAGTAAAACCTAATGCTCTTTCTACTTAATATTCGGGAACCACTTGATATACTTGAATTATTTTAGAAACTTTTGAGAGGATCCATCACTTTATCCAAAAGCCCGCCAGGTAATCCCAAGATTCTTTGCATCTTTTTGGCTAAGAAACCTTTTAATTGGTCTTCAATGACTGATTTTGGTATGCTTTTCGTTATTTTGAAGGTGGTCTCCTTCATTGAATCCCAAAAACCTAAATACTTTACCCTTGACCAAGCAACTCCTTCAAAATCAACTTCCACCTCCTGTTTATCTCCAGCCAACAAGCTCATCCACTCCATCACACTCAAATTGGACTCAATATCTAACTCAATCAAATGACTTATCTTCGGATTGATATCAATATGGTTTAAATGTTTAATTTCTGCCACGGTCAAGCTATCCAACCTCACTACTGAGACAATTGAATCTAATTTCATCAATTTATCAGTGGGGTTGAGTACCTCTAGGGTCAACTTGAGTGAAATAACACCATTTTCACCTAAGGGCATCTTGTTAAATTGTACATCTTTTACTGAAATATCCGCATTCTTAATATTTTTCCTTATCTCCATTTGTGAAGAAGCGCATCCCATGAGTGTAACTATGCCCAAAATGAGGATTCCAAATGCTGTTTTTTGTAAAGAGAGGTACATATTCTATCCGAGTTGTGGTTGGCCCTAATATCAACATAACAAATTGCTAAGTTTATTCCACTTAAGGAGAAAACATGAAAAGTCAAATTGGATTTAAAACCGTACCTATTCGAATTCAAAAGTTTACTGGTGAAAGTCACGAGGCTTTATTGATGTTCACAATCATCGACCACAAACATGTTGTTTGGCATTATACAGTGACAGATGATGGTCGGCTGCAAACTTTGAGCATGAACGAAACTGTCGTTTATTATCACAATCAAATTATAGACGGTACCGACCTTCTTAAAATTTTTCCTGCTTTTGTGAAAATCAAAGAAGAAGATACTTGGGATGTTTTGAGAAATGAAGAGTGTAAACAACTTGATCACTATGCACGTCCAGTTTTAGGTTATATGCGCTCCAAAGGTCTTGATAGGTTTTTGGCTGAATTCCCTGAAGAATACGCAGTTGAAGGTTCCAATATTGCTTGGAAACTAATGCATTGAGACTTTCATAGATGAGTATTTTAAAATTAAGACTTCTAGGGATATTTACCATACCTAGCTTAACTCTAGCTCGATTTAATCAATTTTCAGGAATGGGCCATTGGATACTTTGGAGACAGGCTATTGGGTCTGTCAAATATTATATATCGTAGTTTTGTTTTATTGAAGCGGGCCTTGTCTTACTCTATAGTATCACTCAATGGAGACTCAGAACTCGCGATTGCCAGTATCTTCGTCTACATAAACAATAGTGTTTTACCCTGGATCATTTTATAAAAATCTTCTCACGCTACTAAATTCTTTTACTAAAATGCAATAATTTTGTCCTTAGGCGAACGATGGCTTTATCTATGATATCGGTCCATTCTTCATGAGGTGACCAAAGCCATTCAATATCACCTTCACTACCTCGTGGTATGATCAGGTCTACATCATAATCATATAGCATGACTAAAGTTCTTTCCATGCAAGCTTCGTTTTTCTTGGAGTGATCATCCATGAACAACATGAACTCACCTCGTTTATCTGGCACTAAAATATCACCAACAAACATCACCTTTAAATTATTTGGGGCAACCCAATAAAAACAGGTAGAACCTGGTGTATGACCTGGAGTGTGAATAATATGAAAATCAGTACCTATCCTCTCATCTTGATTAAAAGTCCCATCAATTTCACACTCACGCTGAGCATTTAAAGCGTCACTCCTGTGTATATACGTGAGATTAGAGAAATTTTCTTTCAACCAATTACAGGTTGAACCAGCTTCATGAGAATGACTGAGGTATTGTCTAGAAACTCCGCCTTCAGCACGTAACCAATGTTCTTCAAACTCTAAATGACCTGTATTATACAAGACAAAATGATTACCACATGGCCTTTTAAGATAAAACGCATTCGAATGAAACGGCTTAAATCTTGAAAAAGATCTAAGCTCGGTTGCATAGAGGGAGTCGGTTATTTTGCGCATATAAAGAGTATAGCTACTCTACGTAGAAATTCAAGTGTTAGATATTAATCACGCTTTGTTTAAATTTACGCTAAAAGAATTTATGGATAGTGTCTTTTGGATATGCTTATACTCAGCGATGCTCTTAAACATCAAATGTCCATCAAACGATTTGTGAGGCAATAGTTGAATCAACGCATAGATGAGGTTGAAATAAATAAGTTCTAACAAAACATTCAAATGAATAGGTAAGGCCAACTCAAACA